>NZ_JBFDAE010000008.1:0-214548 GCF_040720935.1 Algibacter sp. 2305UL17-15 | reverse complement strand
CTTTTTTGGCCACAACTGCCATAATACCTTTTTGTCTCTTTACGGAGGAATTCCAGATCTAAAACCGATGATAGCCTGCGGTAAAAATTGTCCCGCGGAACCCGAGCGCTCAACTGGAAACTGCTGAACAGCTTTTCTTGAAATATCTTGTTGCCTTGCATATGTTAATATACGAAATTTCTGTATATTTACCAAAACGTTGTGCAACAGGCACACCGTGTAAAAATAATTGCTCGGCTAGTGACTCTTTGGAAAATTCCTACCTTTAAGAAAAATCAATTTAGCGGAAAATAACACACATTCCTTTCCGCAACTAACCATACACGAAGACGTACTGCATTTAAGAAAAACCGAGATTTAATGAACAAGCTTCTGATTTTATTATTATTATTTTCTTCTTTCGCATCGTGTCAAGAGAAAAAAACTGATTTTAAAATCACTCAATTCGAAGAAACAGTATAGATAAGTGATAGTATCATATGATACTATAAAAATGAAATATCCTCATAAATTACTCCAAAAATCTTAAAATTAATTGCTTCGATTTCTGAAAAACTAAACAAAACAAAAGCCACCAATCACATTTCTGTAACATGACGACTTTCATCCTAACAAAAAAAACCTAAAACCAAACCATCTTTAGGTTTCAAAAATCAAACTAATTCCTCTTAAATCAATTTGTAAGTTCTAAACTAAATATTCTTAATATGTTGGGCCATTAATGGTCCTAATTCAAACGTACTTTCCAATAATTCTCCTTTTAATGTTTTTGCATTATCTACCAAACCGTTTGCTTTATAAATTTGCGCCAAATGGTACATAGCTTCTGGTTCGGAAGTTTTTCCAACTACATGATTTTCCATAATTTCTAAAGCGCCTTTTACATCGCCATGATTGTAATATGCCCAGGCTAACAAATCGTAAGACTGTTCGGTGGGTCTGTTATTAATTTCTTGATTGGCTATTCTTAAAGCTTCAGCTGTTTTTTTAGAATCTTCAGCAAATAATAACACGTTATATTTATTATACATGTCGCCATATAAATTATTCGTAACAGCATTATTGTATAATTCTAATTGTGTTTCTTTCTGAATTATATCGCCTTTAAACTCAGCAATTTCTGCTTTCAACAGATAATAATCCGGTGCGTTGTAATTTTCAATAATGGCATTTAAAATACGTAATGCTTCATCTGGATTTTTCTCGTGAGAATACACGATCCAAGCAATTCCCTTTTTTGCATAAGCATCATTTGGATCAATTTCTAAAGCCTTTAAATAATGATTATAGGACGCTTCAATTTTTCCTGCATGCCCGTAATAATCAGCTAAATTGGTGTATGCCCATTGTTTTAAACCTTCATTTTTATGAGCTTCAACTATTTCTGTAGCCTTTTTTAAATATAAAATGGCATTATCTAAATCGCCTTCATGATCGCTCCATTTTGATAATCTTATTAAGAAATCGAAATCTTTATAATTTTCAATTTTAGTTAAATACTGCTTTGCGGCTTCTGTATTGCCTAACTCTAAATACACATCGAACAACATTTTTTGAGTTGACTTTAGTTTATCGCCATTAGCTTCTGCTTTTTTCAGTAATTCTAAAGCGTCTTTAAATTTGTGTTGCGAAATATAATTTCTAGACAATGCTCTTAAATATCCAGAATTTTTATAAGCAGTAGCTTCGTTTGCTGCTACCAAATAGACTTCTGCTTGTATTAAATGTTTTATTTTACCTGTTTTATTAAATAATAGAGATTGGGATGCTGCAGCTTTTACCAAATACGGAAACTGATTTGGCTCTTTTTCAAGCTTTTTTTCCCAAAATTTATAATCCTGTTGTGCAGCATCCAACATCTCATTTTTTTCTGTTTTTAAATAGTGGTTGTAATCTTTAGAATTTGTTACTAAAGTTGGTGCTGGAGAATTGTCTTTACATCCTACTACCAATAAAATAATTGTAAAAGCTAAGAGGTTTATGGTTTTCATTGTTTTGTGTTTTTTTGTTAGTAATTCTTTTAAATAACCGAGCATGTTTTTTTCAAAACATACTCGGGAGAGATAGCCATTACCATGGTGAGGCTAAATATGGGAACGAGGTTAAAAAAGGTTTATCATTAGCATCAACATGATCGTCAGACAGCGTTGGATTTTCAGTAAAATCTTCTCCGCCAAAAATCAATAACAGTTCAACAGTAATCACATCATCGGCCAAAGCACGACCTGTTAAAACATTTGTTCCATCATAGAAAGTTGTTTTTCCATCCAACGAAACATTTAAAACATCGGTTGCCAAAAGTCTTGTGAAAGCAGCAGCATCTTGCATTAAAGCATTTTTATCTCCTGTATTTGCAAACGCAGGACTTAATCCTGTTAAGTTCGTTTCAAACATACTTTGAAAAGCGGCATCTTGTTCCGAAGGGATTGTTACATTAAACATATCCTTACTTGCTGAAGACACAAATACAGTATTTACTGCTGGTCTTCCCATTTGATCTGCCTGTGAATAGGTTCCAGAAAAATCGGGTCCTGGAGGTATTGTTATATCGTCATCATTTTTTGAACAATTAAATGCTAAAAATGAAAGTGCTATTACTAGGGTAACTATTTTTAAATTTTTCATGATTTATATTTTAAAGGTTAATGACTGTTATTATTTTGTTTTGGTTTCTACCCAAGTATTGATAGTATTACTAGTTCCTGAACCACTAATCATGGCTTTAGGTACTTCAACTACAATAGACATGACGTTAGATCCTGCGAATGTATCCGCGCCTGGATCGTTAAATGCTGTTGCTGTACCACCAATTATTGCAGAATATTGGGCAAAATCCATAAAGAACGGATCGTCTCTTGGACCTGCGAAAAAGCTCATTCCATTATTTTCTATAATACTTTCACTAGAGCCATATGCAGTAATATCCACAATGCCACCAACAGTAGAATTGGTTTGAATAACGCTGTTCAATCCCGTTTGCGAAGGCGCTATTGGACCAAAAAAGTACATTTTACCATTTCTTGGAATGGCTTGGATTACTAAATCTTCAACATTATCGCCTGTATTGTCAATGTTGATTTCTACTAAAACATTCTCATCAAAAGATGCTGCTCCCGTATTTGCTGGACTTATTAATCCTTGAACATTTGCTACAAACACTAAATTATTTGTGTTTTCGCCCTGAAAGGCATAAAAATCGGTGATATCACTTGTACCACCTTTTACTGCAGGCGCATCTATATGATCTGCTGCAATTGCGAAGAAACTAGCTACTGCTAAAACTCCAACTCCTAATACTGTTTTAAAATTTTTCATAATTTTGAGGTTTTTGTTATTATTAATTTTTCACTCTCAGCCATACCTACGAAAAAAAGAAAAGAGCGGTTTTGTTAAAATTTTGTTAAAGAAAAAATTGCGCCATTTTCAGTTAAAAGATTACTTTTACCGAACCCTAGAAAAAGATATGAACCCATCATCGACCGGTTGGATTAAAAAATTACTTAAAGAAGTTGTTTCAAACAATCTCTTTCTCAATTATAATGAAGAGGTATTTTATGATGCCCTAAGAAGTTGTGGCTTTATTTATGGAAGCAACCAAGAGGTAGTAGCCCAGATTGTTCAGAAAAAAGATCTTACAGAAGAAGAAATCTGCAAAGTCAATCTGTTTTTGGCTTTTTATTACACCTATAATACATCGAATTGCCCCACGCCCTTTATTGATAGCGTTATCAATTTTTACACAGAGATTAATGAAACAAAAACCTCTTTTTTTTCTGATTTATTAGGTGGTAAAAAATCGAGCGAGCAACTAGAAAGTATTATCCATAAACGCATCCAGATTGATGCGAATGTGCTTACTAAAAACTTTAATTATTTTATTATAAATGCATTGTTGTATGTAGATGTGCTAGCATACCAAGAGTATTTAAAGCGCGCCTCTTTTTCCATTGATTACATAAAAAAATTAGAAGGCTCTATAGTTGCTATTTCTTTGGATGTTTTAAATTCAAAGGAAATAAAAAATCAGTATGATGAAAGTTTGATAAAGCTATTCCAGTCCTCATTGCGGTTTAATGAAAGTAATAATTTAGACTATAAGAAAGCCATAAGTAGCATAGCAACAGAACAAGAAAAATATTATGTTTTAGATTTGGCGTGTATGGCAACATGGAGCGACCAAATGATTGATATTGACGAACAGCATTTTCTAGAAAAACTTGGAAAAGATTTAAAATTAAGTTTTTCAAGAACACAGCAATCCATAAAAACAGTAAATCAGTTTTACACCAAAAATAAAGATAATATTGCAGTTTTAAGTTCCAAAAACGTAGTGCAGAGTTTTTACAATAACTCTAGTAAAATGGTAAAAAAATTGATTACCAGAAACAGTAAACGTCTCTACCAAGAATTAAAAGACAGTAAGGAATTAATGGTTTTATTATCTCAATCTACCCATAGGGATTTAACCAAAGAAGAACAACAAAAAGTGCAAGAACAACTTTTAGATATTTTTAAATCCATACCAAGTCTTGCTATATTTTTACTTCCTGGAGGTGCATTACTACTGCCTTTGGTAGTTAAATTTATCCCTAAGTTATTGCCTTCAGCCTTTGATGAAAACAGGATTGATGAGAAATAATTGACGCATCGTTCCCGCTTTCTATTATTTATATAATTGATAATTGCTTCTTTTGTGGTGTACCAATTTCGGCCTTCTTTATGGGCATCTATTTTGCCTTGTCTTGCCAATAAACTGATATATTCTTGACCATAAGGCACATCGGGTTCTTTAACAATATCTGAAACTATTTTATAGTCTAAGGTATTATCGGGCAAAACGCTTAAATATATATTGAGTGTTCGCTCTAAAGACTGACACATTAAAAGCATCAATTTTGAATAATCTTCTTTATGCGCAGCAATTAAAGCACTGTAATATTTCTTTCTATCGTTTTTTAAAATGATTGCAGGAGGAAAACCGTGTTTCATTAAAATTAAATTCATGGCTAAGCGAACCGTTCTACCATTGCCATCAAAAAAAGGATGAATCCAAACAAATTTATGATGGAAAAAAGTTGCCAATTCCAAAACATTCAAACCTAAAGGATTTTTGTTGATAAACTCAACAAGCTCATCCAATAAATCTGGAACTTTTCTAGCATTGGGCGGAATAAAGTTTGCACCAGAAATACGCACGCCTCCATTTCTTAACCTCCCCACAAAATCATCTTCGATGGAACGCAATACAAAACCATGTAAAGTTAAAATATCTTTAGATGAAAGCAGGTAATGAGCTGTAACCAAAGTGTATAAATAATCTATGGCTGTTTTATGGTTTTTTGCTTCAAAATGCTCTCGTAAAGACTTACCTTTTATTGTGATACCTTCTTGAAGCACCACTTGTGTTTCACGAAGACTCAAGGTATTTCCTTCTATACTGTTGGAATTATAAGTCCATTCTATAGATAATGCTTCCCTAATTTTATGGATAGCAATATTGGGCAAAGGTCTAGCCGCTACCAGAGTCTGAACTTTATCGAATAAACGTTCAAAAATAGTATTAACCCTTCTCTATATGTTGTATCTACCTCCCACACACCCCAAGGATACAAAATATCGTTTAGATTAAAAAATTAACTTATCCGATATTAAAACTATACTACTCCAGCCAAGATTTAAAGTCCCTAACCCGCTCTCTAGCAACTATTACTTCCTGCTCGTTATAAGAGTTTAGTTTTATTTGCAAACGTGAATTAGTATAACTTACCATATCTTTTATGGCATTTATGTTCACGAAGAATTTACGATTAACACGAAAGAAGGTGTGCGGTTCCAGCTCATCTTCTAGATGCTCTAAGGTTGTATCTATTAAATAGTTTCTTCCCTCTGAAGTATAAAGATATGTCCCCTTATTTTCGCTGTAAAAACATTCTATTTCATCTATATTAACGAGTTTTAAATGTTGCCCTACTTTTACTGAAAAGCGTTTTTTGTAGTCCCGGTCTATGGGGTTTACGAGTAGTTTTTTGATGTCATCAAAATCTAAGGATACGGTTTGTTTCTGGGGTAAACGTTCTTGATATTTTTTTACGGCAATTGCCAAATCGTCCTCGTCAATAGGTTTTAACAAATAATCGATACTATTCAGTTTGAAAGCTTGAAGTGCGTATTCGTCGTAAGCTGTTGTGAAAATTACTGCAGATTTTATGTCGATAGTTTCGAAAATCTGAAATGACAGTCCGTCGCTTAATTGTATGTCTAGAAAAATTAAATCGGGATGGGTGTTTTTTTGAAACCAATCTAAAGATGCTTCTACGGAATGTAATAAGACCTCCGCATTCAAATCTAAATTTTGGAGCATACGTTGCAAACGTCTTGCTGATGGTTTTTCGTCTTCTATTATAATTACTTTCATTGATTGATTTTGTTTTAGATGATTTACTTTTAGTTAATTGATAGATGCGCTAGGGATTGCTGCGAAACATTTATGTTCATGAATTCATTAATGAAAACTAGAAAGGCATGAATTAAAGCCCACAGACTGACGAAGGAAGTGCGAGTCCCGAAGCTTCGGGAGGAACGGAAAGCCCAATACTTGTGGTAACCTACCTACCTACCTACCTACCTACCTACCGGCAGGCGGGCGCCCAAATTACTTTATTTCCATTGTTTTTTATCGTTATCCATGTATTGTTTAATTTTTTTGTCTTCCCAAGATTTACTGAAAAGGAGATTTTTGCCAAACACACATAGTGCGTGAAACCCTAAACCTATACCCCAGAAGAGGGCGGTTGAATAGGTTCCGAAATGCCATAGACTACCCCCATTAGCCACAATCATAGACACAATAAAAATATTGACCGCGATATACCAGAAAGCATGCCAGTAAAAGCCTTTAAGCTCTTTTACACGTTTTTTTGCACGTACATAGGCTTGCTCCTTTTGATAGTCTTTATTTTGGTATGGTTCTAATTTATAATCTTCCATTGTTTTAATTTTTAGTCCCAGTTGTTTTGCTCTTTTCGCATTAATTCTTCAATTTTGCGCTCTTCCCACTCGCGCCCAAATGTACCTTTATGCACAAAAACTACAAAGGCATGGATTACTACCGCTATGCCCCAACCTATAACTGAAAACCAAAACCATTTATAATCCCAATAGGTTTTATAGTTGATAAAAATTGTGAACGGCGTGAATAGGCAATATGCAAATAGGTGTTGGTAAAAGCCTTTTATTGCCTCGATACGTTTACGGGCTCTTATCGCTTTTTTGTCGGTTTCAAAATCTGGTATTTTTTCCATGGTCCTTTAATTTTTAGTCCCAATTTTTATCTTCGTTACGCATAAATTCTTCCATTTTACGCTTTTCCCAATTTCTGCCAAATGCACCATCGTTTACAAAAACCTTAAAGGCTTGAATAGTTATACCAATACCCCAACCGAACATCGGAAACCAAAACCATTGAAAACCCCAAGATGTTTTGTAGTTGATGAATATTAAAAAAGGAATGACTAGGCAATACGATATTAGACTGTAATAAAAGCCTTTAAGTTCATCTACATGATTTAATGCTCGCATGTAGCTGTCGTCTAATTTTGATGTTGATTGTTCTGTTCTCATGACTGATATTTGTTTGGTAAGCATTGGTATTGCTACTGCAAAACGTTTTGCCTCTTTTTTGATGTCTATTTTCCTGTTAGTTAACAAGTTGTAGCGTTGCATAATATTACTTAAACCTACACCACTACTCTTTTTTACGATTTGTTTAGGTTGTAAATTGTTTTCTACTACCAGATATCCGCCGTCTTCATAAATTGTAATGTGCAAGGGTTTTGTTGATGTTACCATATTGTGCTTTACGGCGTTTTCCAACAGGAGCTGTAATGATAATGGCACTACTTTACTATCGGGTTTTATGGCTTGCTCTGGCATTGTAAAAACAATGCTGTCTTCAAATCTCATTTTCAACAGAGACATGTATGTTTTTGCGAATTGTAATTCTTCATCTACGGTTACCAATTCCTTATTTTTTTGCTCTAACACATAGCGATATACTTTTGAAAGCGATGTTGTAAATTTTTGAGCTTGCTCTGGATTTTCCTCGATTAAACTAGTCAATACATTTAAACTATTGAACAGAAAATGCGGATCGAGTTGATTTTTTAAAGCATCGAACTTAGCACTTGCCGTTCCTGCAATTACTTTTTGTTCTTTAATTCGGTTTTGTTGAAACTTATTATAAAAATAAATAACATGAAATATGGCAACAATGGTTAAGGTAATCCACAATCCGAATTTGTAATGTTCTAATTTTTCATAGGCTAAAAATTCTTCAAAAGTATTTCCATAGTAAAACACATTGGTAGTAGCTCTAAGAATAAACAAGCCTATTAACGTGATTACAGTAGAACCAATTACGCCAACAATAATTCGTTTTAGAGGTTTATTTCTGTTCCAAGTTAAACGCTCCATGTAACCAAAAAAATACATGTTTGTAAAACCAAGAACAAAAGCATACAGTTGATAGAAGATAAAATCGGTTAAAAACTCACTACTGTCTTTATAATCGAATCCGCCAGAAACAAAGTTTCCAATAACATACACTACGCATCCAATAATAAAGGCAACTAGGGCATTTTTAACCAACTTAGACATAAGGTATCTTTTACTATTCTTAATTTATTTCTCACAAGATTTTAATAATTGTGCTGCGCGTTCTTTTCCCCAATTGGGATGAAATGGTGTTTCTGGTTTAAAATTAGCAAAAAGTTCTAAAGCACGCTCTAAATCTTTACAAAATGGTGCAGTATCTTGTCCAAAATATTGCGCACTGCCAATATTCCACTCCGCTTTTGATGCCACTACTCTCGGATTTTTTGGAGCAAGTACTTCGGCCTTAGCATATAGTTCTACAACTTTTGGCGATAATGTCATGCCATATGCAGCCCCGTCTGAAGCTATCCAAGCCGTATGCAACAATGCCTGCATGACCATAATCTCTGGATTATTTTTTGAAATGGCAGTAGCGTCATTTAACAAATCTTGTCCTTTTTTTAATTGCGCCGATAACTTGTCCTTATCTTTTTCGCCAAAACTTGTTACAATATTTATTTGTGCTGCCCAATACGGCGGTAACCAATTATCAGGTTCAGCAGAGGCTATACGTTCAAACATATTTGCGGCTTCGGTTGGTTTGTTGTTGCCCCATAATTCAAATGCTTTTTGCATGCCTTTTTCATAATTGGTTTGAGCAGTTGTTACTACAGAAACTAAAAGTGTTGTGATGATGATAAGATGTTTCATTGTTGTTGATTTTTAAAGTTTGATGTTTTGTGTTACTGATTTGTTATTGATCGTGAATTTTGCATCATCCCATTTTGGAGGTCCCATAAAACCTTTGGCGTTATTTGAACATCCGTAATCTTCTTTTGGGATTCCAAAAACCATAGTGTCCATTTTATTATTGTCGTTTTCGTCATGAAACATTGAAACAGCATAAATGCCATTAGGCACATTTTTAAAAATAACTTCACAATTGTTGTTCTCTATTTTAGCAACCATAGCTTTAAATCCTTTACCTAAAAAGCTTTCTTCTGAATTGTAAAGTGCCACGAATACTTTTCCATCGTTACTTTTTAAATTTGAAATGTTTACAATAACCTCATTTTCCGAATTGTCCTGAGCAATAGCATAGGATGTACTTAAAACGAAAAGGCAGATAATTTTGATAAGATGTTGCATAACTTTTATGTTTTGATGACACTACAAATATCATCTAGAAGTCCAACTTTTTAAAAGTATAATGACCGAACTGTAAAATATGTATTCTGAATTGTATATTTAGAGCCAAAGCGCAATAAATCAGTAATTTTCACAGTTAAAACAACAACCATTAAACCAGAAAAACTTTGAATTACAAACCCATTTATACCATTATATCTTGTTTTGTAATAGTTCTTTATTCCTCTAAAGGTATTGCTCAAATTAACGAGCCTGATGATAAGATGCATGAAAAATGGGAGTTTGTTTTAGAAGATACGGGCGATATTTTACAACTTGCTCTACCCATAGGTGCAGGATTGACGACTATTATTAAAAAAGATTGGGAAGGCACGAAACAATTTGCGCTCTCATATGGTTCTAGTTTTATTGTTACACACACATTAAAAAGAATTGTAAAAAAAGAACGCCCCGAAGGAAGAAATTTATTTGATGCTTTCCCTTCTGGGCATACAACTTCGGCATTCTCGGGTGCCTCTTTTATACAACGACGCTATGGTTGGAAATATGGTAAGTACGCTTACATCCTAGCTGCAATTGTTGGCGTAAGTAGAATGGAAGGACCTAACGGTTGGCATGATATATGGGATGTTTTAGCTGGCGCGACGGTTGGTATTGGAACCACATACATTTTTACCAAACCTCATAAAAACAGAAATTTAGATATCGGATTTTCATCTGGAAACAATACCTACGTTATAGGTTTGAAATATACATTTTAATAGTACTATTAAAATAATTGAAATTGTTGTCACATTGAACGCAGGCGAAATGCTATTAAAAACCATATTTCAAATATCTTCGACTTACTTCGTAAGCTACCTTCGCCAAAATATATCTTGAGCTCGTTAATGCCCAGACTGACATTTCAACTAATTTTCAAACCTCCAAATATGACAATTGACACCAACCCAAATACAATTTTCATGTTTTTATTATTGATCTGCCATTTTAAAATTAATAGGCACACTAAACGGAACACTTACCGGTCTTCCACGTTGTTTTCCCGGTATCATCCTAGGCAATAAACTTATAATTCTATGTGCTTCTTCTTCAAGGATCTTATCTGGCCCACGAGTTCTTATTTTTGTAATTTGCCCATCGGGAGCAATTACAAATATGACAAACACACGCCCACTAATTCCCATTTCTAAAGCTAACTCTGGATAATTAAAGTGTTTAGCAACATGTTCATTCATCATTTGTTGAAAACAAGCGCGTCGTTCAGATTTTTTAACGTTTTCGCAACCTGGAAAAAGTGGCACATCTTCAATAATTGCAAACGGCACTTCAACTACCTCCTCTATTTCACCTACTTGAACATCTTCAACCCTAATTACTTCTTGATTTGTAGAAATTAAATCTTCTTGACTACTCTCTGTACTTTCAAAAATAGTTTCCTCAACATCTTCCGTATCCTCTACTATTTGTACAGATTCTTGCATTACTACGGGTGGTGGCGGAGGTGGTGGTACGTTTGTACTTATTACTAACGGAATCTCCTCTTCAACCACTTTTTCCATCACCACTATTTCCTGAACAATTTCTTCCTTTTCGTATGTTTTATACTCTATGGCTTGCCATGAAATAAATAGCATAACGTTGAGTCCTATTGCGAAATAAAGGCTGCTATTTCTGCCAACCTCCTTTTCTGGGTTCTTTTTAGGTATCATGATTATCAGTTTATTTGTTTTGTAATCGCTTTAAAAACAGTAGTTGTTACTTTGCCGTTTTTTTACCTTCATTTTGATATATTAAAATTACTTAAAACACTAAAAAATAATTATGATTTTTATCATATTTATAAAAATAAACACCCAAAACTATCAATATCAAAAAAAAATAAAGTTTTTATCGCTATATTTTACCATATCAATATTTTTGAACAAAATCGCTCTAAGTTTGGTTCTAGTTTAACTATCCCCTAACTTAGGTGCTTATTTTAAACACTTATTATGAATTTGAACTTTGCTGTTTTAATTGATGGAGATAACATTCCTTCGGCTTATGTAAAAGAAATGATGGAAGAGATTGCCAAATACGGAAACCCTACCATAAAACGGATCTATGGCGATTGGACAAAACCACACCTCAACAAATGGAAAAATGTGCTTTTAGAAAATGCCATTACGCCCATACAGCAATATGGCTATACCGTTGGAAAGAATGCCACAGATTCGGCAATGATTATAGATGCGATGGATATACTGTATTCTGGAAAAGTTGACGGGTTTTGCATTGTGTCCAGTGATAGTGATTTTACACGTTTAGCCACACGATTACGGGAAGCCCGAATGCAAGTAATTGGTATTGGCGAAAAGAAAACACCAAACCCATTTATTGTAGCCTGCGATAAGTTTATTTATATTGAAATCCTTCGAACTAGAACCGACGAAAAGGATGAAAATGAAACCGAAGATAAAGTAAGAACCAAACCTTCTGTTGACAAAATAACTGCAAAGGAAATTAGTTTGATTCAATCCTCAATTTCTGATTTATCCGATGAAGATGGTTGGGCATTTTTAGGGGATGTTGGCAGCTTGATACAAAAGAAAAGCCCAAATTTTGATTCCAGAAATTATGGCTTTCCGAAGTTAACACCATTGTTGAAATCTACTGACAGGTTTGAAATAGAACAGCGTGATGCGCCCAACAACCCAAGATATAAGCATATTTATATTAAGAATAAGGAGAAAAAGCGTTCTAGGGGAAGGAAGAAGTAGTTTGGGGTTCATACTATTCAAATCTAATGTTGGAAATAAAACATTGAAATATTTTCAAGCAATCAAAATTGCCTGTCTTACCGAAAAGTCAACCGCAAAAAAATATTTGTTTTTTTTGTCAAAGTGAAAACAAGATTGAAAAACTTCAAAGAGTTAAGATTTTCTTTAAGTTACGATTTGGGTAGTTCAAATAAAAAGCCTAAATTTGTTACTTATAGTCAACATTAATCCCAATGAATAAGAGTGCAATAAATGAACTGTTGAATTCTCACGAGATAAACCTCATTGAGAAACACCTCATTTATTCTTTTCTTCAAAACAATAAACTGAAACCAAATCAAAGTCCAATAATTTCAGAAATGTTAGCTGATTTTAAAACTGAGCCGGGAATTTATTTACTTGTTTCAAGTCTTAATATTAAAGACTTAAAACTTTTAGAAAATTATCTTGAACTTTTAATTCCTACCAATGACAGAAAAGTAAATGGTGCGTTCTTTACCCCTACTTATGTAGTAGATTTTATAATCAAAGAAGTTTCTCCAAAAAACAAAGACAAATGTTTAGACCCAAGTTGTGGCTGTGGGGCATTTTTAATAGGCTTGGTCGAATATTACCAAAAGACTTTTAATAAAAATGTAAAGAAAACCATTAAAGAGAATATTTATGGTTCTGACATATTAAATTATAACGTAAAACGCTCGAAAATAATTTTATCGCTTTTTGGTCTTCTGAACAATGAAATAATAGAAGAATCCGATTTTAATATTTATCATCAAGATAGTTTAAAAGCTAAATGGGAAAATGATTTTGAAATAATCGTTGGAAACCCTCCTTATGTTAAGTTTCAAGATTTAAGTGACGACAATAGACTGTATTTAATTAACAATTGGAAAAGCGTTGAAAATGGAACATTCAATTTGTATTTTACCTTCTTTGAATTAGGTCATAAATTATTGACAAAAAATGGGAAATTAGGATACATTACACCCAACAATTATTTTACTTCGTTAGCAGGTTTATCACTTCGGCAATATTTTCTACAAAATAAATGTGTAACAAGAATTGTAGATTTTAGACATAAAAAAGTTTTTGATGCTCAAACATATACAGCAATTACTTTTGCCAATAAAAAGACTAATGAATCCATTTTATTCGATAAAATTAAAGATGAGCAAACTTGTTCAGACTTTCTAATTTCAGCAAACGGTTCACCTAATTATTTGGAAAATTTAGATGTCAGTAAATGGCGGTTATTAAAAACCAAAGAACAAGAGAACATTAAAATAATTGAAAATATTGGAACACCAATAAAGCAGTTATTCAACATTGCTGTGGGAATTGCTACCTTAAAAGATGAAGTCTTTTTTATAGATTCTGCAAACGAAGAAAATGGATATTTAAGAAAAACCACAGAAAACGGAACATTCTTAATTGAAAAAGAAATTACACGTCCTGTTTATAAAATATCTCAATTTAAAAGCCAAAAAGATATTGAAAACAACACTTTAAGAATTATTGCGCCATATCACACAAATTCCAAAACCGCAGTTCCAATTCCGGAAGAAGAATTTATTACTAAATATCCTAAATGCTATGAGTTTTTGCTTTCGGAGAAAGAAAAATTAGAAGGTCGTGGAAAAGGTAAAAAAGTATTTTTTCCTTTTTATGTTTGGGGCAGAACACAAGGAATTACAAGATTCGGTAAAAAAATATTAAATCCAACATTTAGTAAACATCCAAGATTTCTATTTGTTCCAGAGGAAGATGCCTATTACACAAATGGTTACGGTATTTATTTTGACCGAGATCATTCAAACGAAACTACATTATTTGAGAATTCAACTCACGAAATGTCAAAAGAAGAAAACATTTTAGTCGTACAAAAAATTTTGAACTCTATTGTAATGGATTATTATGTTAGTAATACAAGTGTTTCTATTCAAGGAGGTTTCCCTTGTTATCAGAAGAACTTCATCGAAAAGTTTACTATTCCAAACTTTACGAAAGAAGAAATACAAATATTAAATGGTCTTGATGACAAAATGGAAATTGATGAATTTTTAACTGATAAATATCAGCTTAATATTCCTGTTCCAAATCTCCTATCATAAGATTTTAATAAATCTTCAATGAAATTGGTATAAGTCATATTGTTTAGGCTGCAACCCGTATCTTCATACAAAAACCCATCAGCAATTAATTCATCAACAGAACTATAAATTTTTATCGGTGAACAGCTAAAATCTACAATTAATAGCGCAACTCTTTCATACTTAAAAAAATCATCACCTTGATTAACTCTTCCATTTAAGGCTGAAAATCCAAAAATATATTCTTGCAAAGCATTTTTTGAAGAATTGGATACAGGCTTATAAGACACTAAATTCTCTTTTACAGCTTTAGAGTCCAACTCTCTAGCCGATAGAAGATAGACTTCACCAAGCACCATCTTTGGCAATCTTCTATGTAGATTAAGAGGCTCAGCATAAGTCCTTTCAAACATAGTGTCCTTGTTTTTGGACAAACTGCTTAATTGACTTCTTAGGTTTATTGATAAAATATGCTCAGAAAATAACTCACCGTATTTATCCTTTTTTCCGGAGTGCAAACCGTTATAGTCTATTATTTCAGGAATTGGCTTAAAACTATCATTTGGAAAAACACAAACATCTTGATATTTATATTTTAAAAATCCAGCCAACCTAATTTCTGGCTTTGATGTTCCTAGTTTTGGTTTTATTAAATCTTCCTTAATACCATTGAAAATTAAATCAGATTTAACAACTTCGTGTAACACATTTATTGTTTTACTCGAATTTATTACCGAACGTTTACCTGCTTCTCCTCTCTCAGTAATTGAATTTTCGATCAGGGACTTTATATATTCTAAACCATCAATAAGTTCAATCATAAATTTTGTTGTTAAAAAATTCCTTTAACGAAACCCCAAGTGCAACAGCAATTTTCTCAATATTTACTATTGAAATATTCCTTCTACCATTTTCAACGCTTGCTATGTAGCTTCGGTCTAAATCTGAAGCATAAGCCAAATCCCTTTGAGACATCTGCTTGACATCTCTTAATTCTTTAATACGATTTCCTATTTTAGACTTAATTTCCACAACTGCAAATGTGAGGAAATGTTGACTATAAATCAAAGACTATAAGTAACATTTAGAATAAATTCAACACTACAACCATCATACAATCCAAAAATTGTAAAAGAGTATATCTTAAGAACGCTATCAGCAGAACGATAAAAAAATCAAGAATACAAAACCATTCCCTCCTAACTCCTCAAACCAAGAACACCCCCAGGATCAACACAATTCCCCAAATAAAACTCCAAATCCTGTCCATTACAAACCCCGGGATAATCTCCAAAATAACCCTGTACATCTTTTATAATCTGAAAATGCAAATGCGGAGGATAATCACCATTTATACTCGCAGTTCCCAAAGTTGCAATTTTGTCTCCTTGTTTAAATTGCTGCCCTACTTTTAAGTTTTCAATAGAATTCAAACTCAAATGTCCATAAAGTGTATAAAATTCAACACCTGAAATAATATGTCTTAAAATTATAGTTGGTCCATAATCCCCATAATTGGTATTGTTTTTAAAGCTATGCACTTCACCATCAAGAGGCGTATAAATCATAGTTTCAGCAGCACACCATAAATCCAAACCCAAATGAATATTACGGTTTTTTGATGTTTCAGAATTAAAATGAGTACTTCGGTTATACATAGTGCGTACTTCATTATAACCACCATAAGCAACAACGGCGTTATGTTTTTTTAAATAAGCATTAATGTACTTTGAAAATTCAGATGAAGAAGAAATATTTGTTTTTTGAAGCTCTGGATTGCTTTCGGATAAATTTAAAGGAACATATTTCGATTTAGGAATAGTGGCATCTAAAACGTGAAGTGGTTTGGAGCAGATGCTTTTAAGAAAGTTCAAAAATTCGCTTGAGGTCATTATTGTTGAATCATTTCCCCAAAGCTAAGAAATCTACTCTAGAGTTACTTTGCTATATTTTGCATTCACAATAACCGTTTTGTTACTTTCAGTATTGCTCATAGTCATTGAAGAAATGTTTTTACCATCGGTATTATTAGGATGGCTCAAACTTGAATTTTTTCCTTTATACTTTAGATTATAATTCACTTTTGGCATTACAATTATCGCATTATTATTTTGAAAAATAAAGTTTAAGTTGGTAAAACTATCATCTACTTTCAATATTTTAATATCACCAATATTACCATCAACAATGGCGCTACTAATCACATTATTAATTTTCACGTTTGAAGAGTTCGAATTTAAAACCACATGTTTTACGGTATTCAATTTTGCATCCCTCACATGGTTCAGATTTAATTCCCCCAAATTCCAATGAGACACATAAACGGGTGCATAGGCAGCACTAATGGAAGTCCTGCTCCCATTAATGCCTTCTGCTTTAAATGTTGTATAGGATAAATCTGCCTGAACGTCTTCAAGAAGCGATGCAAATTCCAATTCCCCATGTCTTACATTCACCTTTATTTTTGCCTTTTTTGGCATTTTGATAATAATGGTCTTTTTTAAATGTGTGTGCTTGTTTTTACCAGATGACTTTTTTGAAAAAAGACTTTTTGCTTTAATATGCTTTGCACGCTTTTCAGCTAATTTAGCACGTTCTTCAGCCAACTTCTCCATTGCCTCTGCCCGCTTTTTATGGATCTCTGCGCGTTTTTCATTTTCATGCATCTCCGCCCGCTTTTCGTGTTGTTCTTCCATTCGCTCTGCGTGCTTTTCCATGTGTTCTGCGCGTCGTTCCATTTGGGCTGCAAATCGCTCACCCCAAGCTTCCATTTTTTTTCCATATGCCTCGCCCCATTCTTCTCCAAATTTCTCGCCCCATTTTTCCATATCCTTACCAAACTTCTCTCCCCACTCTTTTCCGAATTTCTCGCCCCAGGCTTCCATCTTTTTTGCATAATCTTTTCCGTAAGTGGACTCAAATTCTTCAGACCATTTTTCCAAATACTTTTCGCCATCTTTTTTGTAGGCTTTATAATCGAAAGCCACAGATTTAATACCCTTTGGCAATTCTGGAAGTTCTGGTAATTCTGGCATTTCAGGCATTTCTGGAAGTTCTGGTAATTCAGGGATATCAACATCAATTTCCATAATCATTTCAGGCAAATCGGCCAATTCATACTTAAGCTCTTTAAGCAATTTTTTTACCTCTTCGCCATAATGGTCGTGATGGTCGGCAACCCACAAACTAGGCGTATGATTGCCAGCCGTTTTAATCATAACCAAATCTTTAGAGCCATCAATCTCAAGTTTCCAATTTTTCATGGCTTGTTCTAATTCCTCCCTTGTCAATGCATCACTTTCAATATAAGCTTCTATTTGTACTTCGCCCTTATTCCAAGTATCAAAAACGATGTTACAATGGCTTGTGTTTAAATCGATGGTTACATCCTTATCCACTTTAATGGTTTGAGAGACTTTGGTCAATTTCTCTTGTGCTCCAAGCAATGCCACGGCAAAAAAAGCTAGTGCAAGTAATTTCATTTTTATAATTTTTGCGTTCATTTTTTGATTTTTTAAGATGTTTGCAATGTTTCTTCAATTACATCATCAGAAACATTTAACGTTTTTAATTGCTCTTTTAAACGATACAATAAGTTTAAGCGCATTTTTAAATTATCGATTAATGCATTTACTGTCAACTCTGATGGACCACCCTTGGTAAGCTCTAAAGACAGGTGCTTGTACTCTTTATTAAGTTCGTCCAATTGTTCTAAATACCCATCGAAAAGATCTTTGGTTTCTGCCGTAGGCTTCATTTTAGACAACTCTAAATTAATACTCGCCAAATAATAATCCTCCACTTTTTTCAATCCTGGAGACACATCGCCTAGAGTTTTATTAGTACCAGGCAAATTATCAGCAACTACATTAGTCCCTCCTGTTTCAGGCTGAAAATAAGAATACGCTCCAAAACCCAAACCTATCAACAGCACTATACTTGCAGCAATATTAAACCAACTAAATTTCCACGGTTTTTTTGTTTCTGGCATCGCATTTTCCAATTTTTCAAGAAAGCGAGTTTCATGGTTTTTAGGCATGTCCTCATGTTGCAACGCCTCATTTTTCAATAAATCCCTAATATCCTGTGCCATTGTGTTCTTGTTTTAACAGTTCTTGTAATTTCACTTTTCCTCTCGATAATTGTGTGCGTGACGCCACTTCTGAAATCTCCAAAATCTCAGAAATCTCTTGGTGATCGTACCCCTCAATTAAATAGAGCATGACTACATATTGATATTTTTCTGGCAGTCGATTAATTGCCTTCTTAACATCGTTTACCGTAATCGCATCATCTACCAACCATTTGTCGTTATTTTCAGTATCGACCACTTTTAGGTGCACCTCTTCCAATGCTACTAACTGTTGTTTTTTTGATTTCAGAAAGTCGATACTCTTATTAACCACAATGCGTTTTAACCAGGCCCCAAAAGTAACTTCTGCTTTATATTGATGTAGTTTTGTAAAAGCCTTAATGAAAGCCTCCTGCACCACATCCTCAGCATCATTAGCATCCTTTAAAAATCTTTTCGCCACAATATACATCCCGTTGCAGTACTGGTTGTATAACTGCATTTGTGCCTTGCGATTGTTTTGTTTACATTGTTCTATAATGTCAACTTTAAACATGCTTGTGTTACTTTTGGTTTTAAACCAAATAGAGTTTAAAATAATCGATTATTCTAAATAGTATTCGGCATTCGTTAGTTCGTTTAAAAGACGATTAAAAAAACGAAGTGTTGCAAAAAAATCTATATTTTTTAAAATTATAATTATTTGGGCGTTACCCACAAGGGGTCAGGCTATCCGTTACAAGTCCTCGCACCTCCTACGTCGGGCTGTGGGCTTTCCTCTACTATCCTTAACGCGGGCTAGTCCGCCATAGTCCGTTTCAGTCTCAATTTTATTGGCTATAGACCTATAGTCTTTTTTTGTCTTAGGTCTTACGTCTTTTTTTTCTCTAACGTCTTTTTTTCCGTCTCCTGTCCTATTCATTAGTAACCCTCCACACAACAAAGCTAAATAAATTCGCGTTACTATTTCATTAGTTTCAAGACATCAAGTATCTTTATACCTTAAAAAATCTCTCTTTCATGAACACGTTTTTAAAACGCATTATATTTATTTTATTTCTGGCAGCAACCGTTGTATTTGTCTATTCTTATTTAAATGACGGCTTACAAAAACGAAAAAGCCCGAAAAAAAATGTAGCCTTTAAAGTAGATGATTTAAAGCTGAATGTATTTTACAATCGTCCCTCAAAAAGAGGACGCGAAGTCTTTGGTGCACTAGTGCCATATAATGAAGTATGGCGAACCGGCGCCAACGAAGCCACAACCTTTGAAACCAATAAGCCTCTTAAAATAGGAAAAGATTCTCTGCAAGCTGGAAAATATACACTTTGGACAATTCCGAATGATACCGCTTGGACTGTGATTTTTAATAAAAAACAATACCCTTGGGGTGTAGATCATAAAACCCTTGAACCACTTCGCGAACCTGCTTTTGATGCGGTTAAGTATATTGCGCCAGTAGAAAATCTAAATACCTTCGTAGAACAATTTACTATTGCATTCGATAATTCCACAGATAATTTGTTTATGACCATGGCTTGGGATGATGTGCGTATAAAAGTGCCTTTGAAATAGTTTTTATTTTTGAAAAAATTAAAACAGTATCTTAGAGCTACATTCTTTTACCGTTGTGACCAATAAAAAAAAGACAGCTTTAAAAAAAACGGAAGGTGTTTCTGATGCAGAAATTATCAATACCTCTTCAATTCCTAATTTTAAATCCAGACGAAACACAAAACTAAATACAGAACAACTCGTAAAAGGTATTTTAAATAAAAATATTAGTGATTTAAGTCAAGCCATAACACTTGTTGAAAGCATAAACCCAAAACATTCCAAACAAGCCAATACCATTTTAAAGCAATGTTTGCCATATGCCAACAAGTCTATTCGCATTGGTATTACTGGAGTTCCGGGAGTTGGAAAAAGTACGTTTATAGAAGCTTTTGGGAAGTACTTAACAAGTCAAGGAAAGCGTGTTGCTGTATTAGCCATAGACCCAAGTAGCACACTTACAAAAGGCAGTATTCTAGGCGATAAAACCCGAATGGCTTCTTTGGTAAAAGATGAGAAGGCTTATATCCGTCCGTCTGCCTCTGGAAGCACTCTTGGTGGCGTTGCCCGTAAAACTAGAGAGAGTATCATTCTATGTGAAGCCGCTGGTTTTGATGTGATTATCATAGAAACCGTTGGCGTTGGTCAAAGTGAAACCGCGGTACATAGCATGGTAGATTTCTTTTTATTGTTGAAGTTGGCAGGTGCGGGCGACGAATTACAGGGTATAAAACGTGGGATTATTGAAATGGCAGATGCCATTGCCATCAATAAAGCAGATGGAGAGAATCAAAAAGCAGCAAAATTAGCAAAAGTTGAATTTAATAGAGCATTGCATTTGTATCCTAAAAAACCATCTGGTTGGAATCCTAAAGTCACGTTATGTAGTGCCTTAAAAAATGAAGGTATTGCGGATATTTGGAAATTGATTTCAGAATATCTAGAATTAACCACATCAAATAATTACTTCACTATAAAACGAAATGAACAGAATAAGTTTTGGCTCATTCAAACTATTGAAGACCGTTTAAAATCTAATTTTTTTAATCGTTCTGAAATTAAAGAAGCATTAGAAAAACAATTGAAGTTGGTTGAAAATAATGAGACTACGCCTTTTGTGGCTGCGGAGTTTATTTTGAAGTTAAAGGCTTAAATTACCTCTAAATTAATCTCTCGCAAAGCCGCAAAGGCGCAAAGGGTTTTAAGCTGAAAAAACATCAAATTTTGGATATAATTAGAGAAAACAAATTATAAGTTCCATTCTAATTTTATGACCCACCCCTTAGTCCCCTCCCCAGGGGGAAAGGTTCGGGCGGAAGTTTTGAAAGTTGATTTTCAATAGTTAAATATTCTAAGTTTTTCTTCGGAAAGTATAATTACATCCCTTAAACCATTCCCCTACTTGGAGGGGTTAGGGGTGGGTTTTTAGAGGTACATTTACTTTTCAATACACTACAAAATCAAAAAATCAAATTGTTATAAATACTTCCAATAGACAAACTACTGAATTTTCACAAAACGCTTGATTGAGTACATCGCCAGTTTATAAAATAGAAACCCAGACATTGCACCGAAAGTCATTCCGCAGATAATATCTAAAGGATAATGCACACCGACATAAATACGACTGTAAGCAACGGCAACACTCCAAAACAGAAGCACAAAAATAAAATTCTTGTAACTAGCTCGTAACGCTAATCCAGCAAAAACTGCGGTGGACATTGAGTTTGAAGAATGTCCAGAGAAAAAACCATACTTCCCGCAATACGCTGCAACCATGCGCATACGGTCAATTAAATCTGCTTCCCCACAAGGTCTCGGTCTTTCAAATGTGCGTTTAAATACATTGGTAATTTGGTCTGTAAATGTGATCATTAGAGCAACAACTACCATAAAAATCAATAACGATTTCAGTCCGTATTGTTTGTACAATAAAAACAATAACAGCGCATAAAGCGGAATAGAACTGAATTTATAGGTTACCACTAACCAAAAGTTATCCCAAGTTGAAGAACCTAAACCATTTAAAAACAAAAACAGCTCTTTATCGTATTGTAGAATTTGGTCCATCATAAATTAATCGTCGTATTTAGCAATTTCACTATCATAAAAATCAGTTGCTGATTTTATGGCATTTTCGGTTTCGTTTTCCAATTCCTTTTGATCTTCGGCATCAAAATCCTCAAACCATTCAACCTCATCATTTTCAAGATTTATTATAAATCTGGGGAATTCAGTATGAATTACGAATATGGCATTTGGATATTCTGTGTTATCGCCGAGTATAAATTTTGGTAAGCTCATTATTTAAGATTTAGTTGATGACAAAATTAACTTTTTAGTTAGATAGTTAAATCGAATATACAATAAAATTGAAGCAGTTGTTAATCCCGCCAAAAGCCCAATCCATATTCCTATACTTCCATAAACTTCGGCTTTTCCAAGGAACCAACAAATTGGAAAACCTATAATCCAATAGGATATAAACACTAATACCATCGGAATTTTTACATCCTGCAAACCTCTTAAAGCTCCAAGCATCACGACTTGAATACTATCACTTATTTGAAAAATGGCAGCAACCAATAATAATTTGGAGGCTATTTCCAATACCTCTCTATTATCTATAGTATTTTCAACATCATTATAATCTAAATACAATTTTGGCAATTGATTATGAAATATGAAAAACAAAATAGCAAATCCGATGGCTAAAATAATTCCGAAGAAGAAAATAGAAAATGCAATGCGTCTCAATTCAAAATAGTTTTTTAATCCCTTTTGATTACCTACACGAATCATAGCAGCAACACTTAGCCCCATAGCCACCATAAATGTCATAGAGCCCAAATTTAAAGCGATTTGATTTGCCGCTTGCGGGTTTTTCCCAAGTAAACCACTTAACCAAATGGCTGCCGTAAAAATGGCGACTTCAAAAAACATCTGCATTGCGCTTGGCACACCCAAATTAAATACCCGTTTTAGCACTAATTTATCCAAAACAAAGAATTTTATATTTGTAACGTAATTTTTAGATTTCTCTTTTCCCTTCAACAAAAACCATAAATAAATCACCATTATAATTCGAGAAGCAAGTGTGCCGTATGCAGCACCAACAATGCCCATTTCAGGCATTCCAAACTTTCCAAAAATGAGTATATAGTTTACAACAATATTCACAATATTACCAATTAATGTGGCATACATAGGATATTTAGTCATTGCCAAACCATCACTAAACTGTTTAAAACCCTGAAAAACAATCAACGGAATTAATGAAATTGCTACTAAATCTAAGTATGGAATGGCTAAAGCAACAACTTCTTCTGGTTGTTTCATCAAATACATGAGCGGTTTTGATAAAAGTACTATCAAAAACAATAATACACCTAAAACCGTGCATAAAAACAAGCCATGTTTGAAATAAGATTTTCCTTTAGCAACATGGCCTTCTGCATCTGTTTCGGCAATTAGTGGCGTTATAGCTGTTGAAAACCCAATACCCAGAGACATGGCAATAAACATAAAGCTATTTCCAAGAGATACGGCAGCCAATTCTGCAGTTCCTAATTGGCCAACCATAATATTATCTACAAAACTCACAAAAGTATGCCCTAGCATCCCTAACATTACAGGCGATGCCAGTTTCCAGTTGTATTTAAATTCTTTTGTGTAATTCTGTATTTGCATGGGGCAAAAATAAAGTTTAGCCTTTGCATTACCGAACTATATCTGACTCTTTTTGAGACTTGGATTATTAACATATGTTAATAATTAATGTTAAATATCTTGATTAAAATAAAGTGTTTTAATATATTGTATCATACTGTAATTCCAATTGAACGTAATGGCATTGAAACTATTAGCATTCTTTTTATTAGGGATTTAAAAAAAAGGCTTGGGTTTCGATATTAGAAAAGGGGAAATTTAAATTTCCCCTTTTTGTTTCTAAAATCTTAATTCATGTAAATTTAATTTGGCTTGCTCAAATTCATTTAGAAGATCTTTAACAATAACTGCAACAGGTTTTATGTCATGTATCAATCCTGATATTTGTCCAATTTCGAGTTCGCCTTCATCTAAATCGCCTTCAAACATCCCTTTTTTAGCTCTTGCTCTTCCTAAGAGTTGTTTTAAATCTTCAACAGTCGGACTTTTTTTGTACAAATCCTGAATATCATTATAGAACTTATTCTTAATCAATCTAACAGGTGCTAATTCTTTTAATGTGAGTTGCGTATCGCCTTCCTTGGCATCAACAACTACTTTTTTAAAAGCATGATGTGCTGAACTTTCTTCGCTCGCTACAAACCTGCTTCCAATTTGAACACCATCGGCACCCAAAACCATACATGCTAACATGGCATGTCCTGTTGCAATGCCACCTGCGGCAATAAGCGGTATTTTAATTTTTTCTTTTACCATCGGAATTAAAGTGAGTGTAGTAGTTTCATCTCTACCATTGTGGCCTCCAGCTTCAAAACCTTCAGCAACTATTGCATCAACACCTGCTTCCTGAGCTTTCAAAGCAAATTTCACACTACTTACAACGTGTACTACTGTGATGTCTTTTTCTTGTAACCAAGGCGTCCAAGTTTTTGGATTTCCTGCTGATGTAAACACAATTTTAACACCTTCTTCAACTATAATATCCATTATTTTTTCAATGTCTGGATACAACATGGGTACATTAACCCCAAAAGGTTTATCTGTTGCTTTTTTACATTTTTGAATATGCTCTCGTAATACCTCAGGATACATTGAACCTGCGCCAATTAAACCTAAAATTCCTGAATTACTTGATGCAGAAGCTAATCGCCAACCACTATTCCAAATCATTCCTGCCTGAACAATAGGGTATTTAATGTTGAATAATTCGGTAATTCTATTTGGCATTACTGTTTAACTATTTTGAAAATTTTTGAATGGTTATCTGAGGTAACTTTAGCGATATAAACACCTTTTAACAAAGTGGAAACATCAATTTTACTGGAAATTGATGACAGTTTATAACGCTTTATACCTTTACCTAAAACATCATATATATGTAGTTCATTAGTATTACCCTGAACAGGCAGCTTAATATATAATTCATCTTTAAAAGGATTAGGAAAGAGTCTCATATTTTTAGATTCTATTTCATTGGAATCAACAGATAATGCCACATTTAAAGCCGCTTCAAGATTAGGAATGCCATAGCCTAAAAAGAAATCCGGTGCGTTATATTGAGATGCGGACTCTCTTACCAATTGCATAATTTCAGCATTGGTCTTGTCAGGTAAAGCTTGCCATAAACAGGCAATACCACCAGCCAGAATTGGCGAACTAAAAGAAGTGCCATTTGCAGTTGCAATCTCATCATTTTCATTGATAATGTAACTCGCTTCTCCTTGTGCAACAACATCTGGTTTTTGAGTGGGTTGTGTCGCACTTCCTTTAGAGCTAAAATCTGCATAAGTACCGTCAAATTTAACAGCTCCCACACTTAACACACCAGATGCATCGGCAGGCGCTCCAACAATTTGCCATGGATCTGAGGGACTTCCAGAATTACCGGCAGAATTAACCAAAAGCATCCCTTTTTCAAAAGCTATGTTTGCGCCTTTTGTAATGTAGGCTGTATTGCCATCCATATCAGAAGGTGTATAACTGTAATTGGAATTATCATAAGTAGTATAGCCCAAAGATGTATTGATAATATCTACTCCCAGACTATCAGCACGTTCCGCAGCTTCAACCCAATAACTTTCCTCAACGGGGTTTTCACTTGTTCCATCTTCGGTAATAAATAGATAATAAGATGCATCTGGGGCAGTTCCAACAAATTCATTTTCAATATAACCTGCCATATCGCTTAAAACCCATGTACCGTGATTACTTGTTGTCCCCGTGTAAACATCTGTATCTCTATTCACAAAATCGTAACTTCCCTTAATATTTCCTGCTGTTCTTGTTCTTTGGAATGAAGACATTACGTTAACCTTAGGAAAACCGGCATCTAAAACTGCAATGGTCATTCCCGTGCCGGTATAATTTGAAGGATGCTGGTGCAAAGCGTCTCCGTTAAACATTTCAATTTGGTTTGCAGCATCTCCGTAATCGAAAGTTGTAAATGAGCCTTCCAATTTAGAAACTCGTTTTTCTTTTGAAAACTTACTAGTTGTATTCAAATTTTTATCAGCAAAATCAATAGTATTCACAAAGCTTAAGCCTCCTAGGGCTTGAATATCTGATAAATCCCCCCTTACATGAACCGCATTAAACCATTTAGATTTTGCCAATACCGTTATTCCAGTTTCTCCTTTTAGTTGCGAAATATAACTTTCATTTACAGGAACATCGCGAGCATCAATAGAAACACCATGTCTGTTCTTTCTATCAATTGCTTTTTGTGTGAGTATGGAAATAGGGTTTGCTATTGAAGTAACTACATCCTGTTTATCAGTTAAATAGACCCAAGCATCTTCTTGAGCAAATAGGATAAAACAGGAAAACAACAGGACTAATAGACATAATCCGCTTTTCATAACTTTCGGTTTTCTAGCTAAGTTACGAAATTACTCCAGAACCTATCAATTCGTCCTTGATATACCAAGCTGCAAATTGCCCTTCGGTAATTGCGGATTGAAAATTTTCAAATTCAATATACATACCGGAGGCTACTTTATGAAGAATCGCTTTCTCTAACGGTTGCCTATATCTAATTCTTGATAGAACTTCCATTGTTTGGTTTACTTCTAAAGTTAAATCTTCTCGTATCCAGTGCAATTCTTCATTCGTAATAAAAAGTGCTTTTTTAAATAATCCTGGATGATTTTTACCTTGTCCGGTGTATATAATATTATCCTCTACGTTTGTATCTATCACAAATAATGGTTCTGGTGTGCCGCCAACTGCTAAACCTTTGCGTTGCCCTTTTGTAAAATAGTGAGCGCCTTGATGTTTGCCTACCATCTTACCGCTTTCTAGTGTATAATTTATTTTTCTAGAGAGGTATTCAAGTTCTTCTTCTTTTGAACTGAAACCTGTTTTTTTATTCTGAAAAAGGTCTTCATCTTCTGAAACCTCAACAATAACTCCCTCTTTCGGTTTGAGTTGCTGTTGTAAAAAATCTGGTAATTTCACTTTACCTATAAAACATAAGCCTTGGGAATCTTTTTTATCTGCCGTCACTAAATCTAGTTTAGTGGCGATTTCCCGAACTTCCGGCTTGGTTAATTCTCCTATTGGAAATAAAGATTTAGATAATTGTTCTTGAGATAGTTGACATAAAAAATAAGACTGGTCTTTATTATCATCTTTACCAGTTAATAACTGAAAGATCTCATTTCCGTCTTTGTTAATAGAGCCTTTTCTGCAATAATGGCCAGTAGCCACATAATCTGCACCAAGTTCTAGTGCAATTTTCATAAAGACATCAAACTTTATTTCGCGATTACATAAAACATCAGGATTTGGCGTTCTCCCCATTTTATATTCATGAAACATATAATCTACAATACGTTCCTTATATGCTTCACTTAAATCTACCGTTTGAAAAGGAATTCCGAGTTTATCGGCAACCAACAACGCATCGTTGCTATCGTCTAGCCATGGACATTCATTAGAAATGGTTACAGAATCATCATGCCAGTTTTTCATAAACAAGCCTATAACCTCATAACCTTGCTCCTTTAAAAGATAAGCAGCAACGCTAGAATCTACACCTCCCGAAAGCCCAATTACAACCCTTTTCATTTTTTACTTCTGAATAATTTTAAGTGCACAAAGATACATAATTCTATGGCTTTTGTTTGACAGCAAATTCAATACTAACATGAATTTTATCCTATTTTTAAGTTTTAAGAAACTCGATTAAGGGGCTTTTTTCATGGGTTTATATTTTCCCTCTAACGTGAAGTTTTTAGTGTTTACTAACTTTCCATTTTCATAATAATTCCAAACACCATGTTTTTTACCGTTTTTGTAATATCCTTCTACAATTAATTCCCCTTTAGGGTTATAGTATTTTGATACGCCGTGTAACTCACCATTATCGTAAATAAAGGTTTTTAACACAACTCCTTTAAGCGTATAGTATATGGCTTCCCGGTGAAGGTTTCCGCTTTTGTAGAACGTTTTTTCAGCAATTTGTCCGTTTTCAAAATAGACACATCTTTGGCCTTCTAATTGTCCTTCTTCATTGTAGTGCTCTAATGTTAAAAGCTGATCTGAATCTTTTTGATAATATTTCCATGTGCCTACATAGATTTTTCTGCGCATATTGCCTTCACTAACAATCTTTCCTTTGGAAGTGAAAAATTTAACCTCAGCAATGTCACTAGTATCCGTAAATTGTCTCGTTGCAGTTAGTACCGCTATTCCTTTGATGTTTTTGTAGAACTTAAATAATCCTGTTTCGTTTCCGTGATGGAATGCACCTTCATATCGTAATACTTCAGTACCATCAAAAGTTTTACGCCAAACACCATGACGCTTTCCTGCATCATCAAACTGATTTATGGTTTGTGCAAAAGAAGAACTGATGATTAAGAAACAACTAAGCGCTAATATTTTTTTCATTTTTAAAAAAATTCTTAATGTGAATAAGATAAATAACGCTAATATTCTAAATTTCTTGTGAAACAAAAAAGCTGCCAAAAGGCAGCTTAAAAATTATTTTTTCTTCTTCTGTTGCAGTTGTTTTTGTTGTTCTGCCTGCTCCATCATCTGTTTCATTTTAGTCTGAAACTTATTCTGCTTTTTAGGTTTCTTTTTGTTCTCCTGGATTTGTGCATGAATCTTGTCTTCATCCAAAATATAATTTTTAATAACCAAGATAATTCCGATACTAATTAAGTTTGAGATAAAGTAATACAAACTCAAACCAGATGCATAGTTATTAAAGAAGAACAACATCATTATTGGCGAGAAATACATCATGTATTTCATCATTTTTGCCATGTCTGGCATCCCTTCCTGCTGTGGTTGCGATTGCATATTCTGACCCGTTGTTAAACGCATATAAAAGAAAATGGCAATAGACGCCAAAATTGGAAACAAACTAACATGACTCCCATAAAACGGAATATGAAATGGCAATTCTGCAATCGTGTCATAAGATGATAAATCTTCTGCCCAAAGGAAACTTTTCTGCCTTAAATCGAATGCCGAAGGGAAAAACTGGAACAACGCATAAAACACAGGCAACTGTATTAAAGCTGGCAAACAACCCGCGAGAGGACTTGCCCCTGCCTTGGTTTGTAACGCCATAGTTTCTTGTTGTGCTTTCATTTTATTATCCTTGTGCTTCTCACGTATAGCATCTAACTCTGGCTTTAAAATTTTCATTTTTGCCTGAGATAAAAATTGCTTGTACTGTACAAAGGACAATAATATTTTCACTAAAATAGTCATCACTACAATAGCAATTCCATAAGGCATAAAACCACCTAAGAAACCAAATAACGGCATAAAAACGTAGCGGTTAATCCACCCGAAAATTCCCCACCCAAATGGCACTATTTCGTCTAAATTTCTATCGTAGGCATTTAAAATATTAAAATCGTTAGGACCAATATACCAATCCATCGACTCGTTTATTTCGCCACCTTTTAATTCTAAAGGTATTTTTGAAGCGAACATCTTTGTATAAACCGTATCTATTTCTTCATCTTCAACTAAATTTTCAGTTGTAATAGTTGCCGTTTTAAAAGCATTATCTGTTAAAAGTACAGAAGAAAAGAAATGTTGCTTGTAACCTATCCACGTAACATCTTCCAACACCTCTTCGCCATCACGCGCTCCCGTATAATCGGTTTTTCCTCCTTCATATTCATAATGCACATCGGTATATCTGTTTTCATATGAAATACTCTTTGCATGTCTATATCCTTTCAATTTCCAATCTAAATTAATAGTTTGAGAACTGTTGATGACATCATTTAAACCTTGAGACTTTACACTAAAATCTATCATGTAATCATCAGGTTTCAACTCATATCTGTACTCCAAAAATTTATTTTCGGTTACTTTAAACTTCATCGAAACGATAGTATTTTCACCGTTCTTTGAAACTGTAGGCTGAAAATAGCGCTCTTTTGTATTTATAATTCTGCTATCGGTAGTACCAAAATCTAAATTGAAAACTGCATTATTGTCCTTGATAATATATATTGGTACTGAATCATAATCCACAAATTGCTTCAACTTTACTTCAGATAAATAACCGCCTCTATGATTAAAGGTTAGTTTAAAAACATCCGTTTCAACCACAGTTTCATTCTTTCCGGTAGCTAGTGTTTCAGAATAGGCTAAAATCCCTAGTTTATTTTTCAGTTGAATTAATCCAAGCGAATCTAAATTTGCTGCTGGCGCATAATCTTCGGGAGGAGTCACCAAAGTTTGTTTGTCTTCCTTTGCTTTTTTCTCAGCTTCAACCTGCTCTTGTTTTGCCTTTTCTTGCGCTTCTAGTTCTTCGGGAGTGGGTTGGTTTTTATAAAACCAAAATATAATTAAGCCAAAAATTAATGCGTAACCAATGACGGTTTTAATATCAAATTTCTTTTCTTCCATATGTAGTTGGTGTTATTCTAGATGAAATTTAAATTTCGACTTAATGGGAATAACGAGTTGTTTATTTAAGTTTTGTGATGAACAAAAAACTATCCAGTTTATATTTAAATGCCACTATGACATCTATTTTGAATTCTTATGTTTTAAAGCTGCTTTTACAAATGCCACAAATAATGGATGCGGACTTGCAACTGTACTCTTATATTCTGGGTGGTACTGCACACCTATAAACCATGGATGATCTGGAATTTCTACAATTTCAACCAATTTAGTTTTAGGGTTTAATCCCGTGGCAAACATACCTCCTTCTTCAATTTGAGATTTATAGTCGCTATTAAATTCATAACGATGTCTGTGACGTTCTTTTATATCCTCGGTTTTATAGATTTTAGCGACTTTACTACCTGGCGTCAATGCACAGTCCCATGCGCCTAAACGCATAGTGCCACCTTTATTTTTAATGGTTTTTTGTTCTTCCATTAAATCAATTACAGGATGTGGTGTATCAGCATCCATTTCAGAAGAATTCGCATCTTTTAAATGCAACACATTACGTGCAAATTCAATGACCGCCATTTGCATTCCCAAACATATCCCTAAAAATGGAATATTATTTTCCCTAACAAATTTTACCGCTGAAATTTTACCTTCAATGCCACGCTCTCCAAAACCAGGCGCCACCAAAACAGCATCTAAATGCCCTAACATCAACTCGGTGTTTTCATTATTTAAATACTCAGAATGTACCGACTCCACATTAACCCTAACCTCATTTGCAGCACCCGCATGAATAAAAGACTCTAAAATAGATTTATAAGAATCCTGTAATTCTACATATTTACCTATTAAACCGATATTAACTTCGGTTTTAGGGTTTTTATAGCGGTGCACAAATTTGTTCCAATTAGAAATATCTGGTTTGGTACTTTCCAAATCCAATTTTTTAAGCACTATTTTATCAAGCCCTTCTTTCAACATTAAATTTGGCACATCATAAATAGTTGATGCATCAATGGATTGAATTACAGAATCGGCAGTTACGTTACAAAACAATGCTAATTTTCTACGTAAATCCTTTGGCAGGTTATGCTCTGTTCTACATACCAAAATATCGGCTTGTACCCCACTTTCCATCAATGTTTTTACACTATGTTGCGTAGGCTTCGTTTTCAATTCTCCAGCTGCCGATAAATAAGGCACTAAGGTTAAATGAATCACCAAACCATTGTGCTCTCCCAAATCCCAGCGTAATTGACGTACAGCTTCTATATAAGGTAAAGATTCTATATCACCAACCGTTCCTCCAATCTCCGTAATTACGATATCATAATCACCGGATTTTCCAAGAATTTGAACACGTCGCTTAATTTCATTTGTAATATGTGGCACTACCTGAACCGTTTTTCCAAGAAATTTGCCTTCACGTTCCTTTTGAATCACACTTTGGTAAATACGCCCCGTCGTTACATTATTGGCTTGACTTGTAGGTACATTTAAAAAGCGCTCGTAATGCCCTAAATCCAAATCTGTTTCTGCGCCGTCCTCGGTCACATAACATTCTCCATGCTCGTAAGGGTTTAAAGTTCCTGGATCTACGTTAATATATGGATCTAATTTTTGGATGGTAACTCTATAACCTTGTGCTTGTAATAATTTGGCTAAAGATGCGGCAATGATGCCTTTACCTAATGAAGATGTAACCCCACCGGTTACAAAAATGTACTTTGTCTTACTTGTCATGTTGCGCTTATAAACGCAGGCAAATTTACAAAATTTAAATAGTTATTAGCGCATTGTTTTTTATATTTAAATGATTGTTATTAACATTGAAAAATGATTGAAATTGAAGGGGAATTATTGCTTTTTAAGAATTTTTAGATAATTTCGTTTTACACGCAGTTTCAGTTGAAAAAAACTAAAATCATAATGAACCCCAAAGTTGACGACTATTTAGAAAACCTTGAAAAATGGCAGAAAGAATTGGAAGCTTTGAGACACATAATTCTTGACTGCGGACTTACAGAAGATTTCAAGTGGCGAAACCCTTGTTATACTTTTGAAGGTAAAAATATCGTGCTAATTGGTGGCTTAAAAGACTATTGTACACTTAGTTTCCTTAAAGGTGTGCTTTTAAAAGACACAGAAAATATTCTTAAAAGACCAGGACCAAATTCAAGATTTGTAAAACTAATTCCTTTTAAAAGCGTCAAAGAAATTAATGAACTTCAACCTATTTTGAAAAGCTATATTTATGAAGCTATAGCATTAGAGAAAGCTGGAATTAAAGTTGATTTAAAAAAGAATGATGCACTCGAATATCCCGATGAACTTGAAGAAAAGTTTAAAGAAGATTCTGAATTTAAATCCGCTTTTGAGAATCTGACAAAAGGGCGCCAACGTGGTTATCTTTTACATTTTTCAGGTGCAAAACAATCAAAAACTAGAACTTCAAGGATTGAAAAGTATGAAGAACGCATTTATGATGGTAAAGGAATTAATGATTGCGTTTGCGGACTTTCCAAAAAAATGCCAAATTGTGATGGCTCTCACAAACAACTAGAATAAATTACATATTATGAAGAAAATGACAATTACAGTTGAAACAACAATTAAAGCTTCAATAGAAAAGGTTTGGGAATTTTGGACTGAACCCAAACATATTATAAATTGGAACTTTGCTTCAGATGAATGGTGCTGCCCAACGGCGACAAATGATTTACAAAAAGATGGCAATTTCGTTTGGAGAATGGAAGCTAAAGATGGTAGTATGGGGTTTGATTTTACAGGAACATATATAAACATCATTAACAATGAATTCATTTCCTATAGAATGACAGATGGACGCATTGTGGAAATTAAATTCACAAAAGAGGGAGATGAAGTGCAATTATCTGAAACATTTGAAGCAGAAGGCACAAATTCCGATGAACAACAAAGAGCAGGTTGGCAGGCGATACTTGGGAATTTTAAGAGATATGTTGAATCTAGTTAATAATTGCAATCTTTCCTGTTTTAGTTGGTTTAATGACGTTTGCTGAAGCTTTTTCACCTTCAAAAGAAATTAAAACAAGGTGGTTTCAAAAAATGAAAATTACCGTGCTAAATTTGATAGAACAACTTATAATAATAAGTGATTATCTATTATAACCCCTTTAAAAAAATCGCTAGTGCTCGTTTGTAACGAGTACCGTATTGAGTAAGTCCAAACGATATATATTCAAATTAAATGTATGATATAACTATTTTTAAAAGTAAATAGTTTAAAATATAGTTGTGGGTACTCGTTACAAACAAGCACTAGCAAACTGGTTTCAATGATTCTACATTAGATGATTTAATTTAGATATTACCCCTATAAATGAATAAATAAAATATTATGAAGAAAACGACAATTACAGTTGAAACTTCTTTAATGTGAGTGATTGAGTGTACGTTTTAAACTTCTAATTCTTTTTAGCTGGATAAAAATATTTCGACTGTATTCTTTGTAACATCTTATTGAAAACATGATCGTTTACTATTAGGAATTTTTACGTATTTCTGTAAAAAATATTAATTATATTTACGGGGTATTAATAATAAAAGTTACTATATAACAAGTAGTGGTACATTTAAAAACATCGAGCAAAATTTGAAACTTTGTAATTATGAATAAGTCAACACTATATTCAATAGGACACGGGAATAAAAAGATTGAGGCGTTTATAGAAGAACTGAAATCTTTTAATATTCACTTTTTGCTTGACATTAGGTCAAAGCCATATTCTAAATGGAATCCCCAATTTAATCAAGCACAACTTGATAATGAATTAAAAAAGCACCAAATAACTTATGTTTTTGTCGGAGAAACTTTAGGTGGTTTGCCAGCCGATAGAAGTTGCTATGATTATGACGGTAAAGTCGTTTATGACTTAATTAAAGAAAAAGATTTTTTCAGGGAAGGTTTAAAGAGACTTACTACAGCAAATGACAAAAAAATAAATCTAGCAATAATGTGTAGTGAATCAAAACCAGAAGAATGCCATAGAAGCAAATTAATTGGTCAAGAATTGCTCAAAGAAAAAGTTTCATTAAATCACATAGTTTCAGCCAAACGAATAAAATCTCAACGATCAGTAATGAACGAATTAACAAAAGGAAAGGGAACAGTTGACTTATTTGGCGATGAAATTGACTTTACTTCTCGAAAATCCTATTAATAAATGGAATTTTTCACCATAGGGGTTTACAACTCGACAGAAACAGAATACTTTAATAAACTAACGGAAAACAATATCGATACCTTTTGCGACATAAGACAACGCAGAGGAGTTAGAGGAGCAAAATATTCCTTTGTAAACAGTAATCGTTTACAAGAAAAACTCAATGAGTTGGATATTAAATATGGTCACGTTTTAGAACTTGCACCAACTTCAGAAATTAGAGATTTACAGAAAGAAGCAGATGCACAGCAAGGAGAATTAAAACAAGATAGAAATAAATTAGGCAAAATTTTTTCCATCGCTTATAAAGATAGGATTTTAGGAAATTTTGACTTTGATTCTTTCATAGATAAACTTGATAAAATTGGAGCAAGTAGAGTTGTTTTATTCTGCGTTGAGGAAAAACCAGAGGCTTGCCATAGGTCAATTGTAACGGATAAACTTGAAAAAATCGGATATAAAATTACCCACCTATAATGGAAATATTAATCACTTCTAAAACCCATAAAGGGAACGTAGCTTGCGTTGGTGGTTTAATCATGGCAAATAATCGATTTGTTCGTTTGCTGAATCCAGGTAATTGGGACCAATATGCAGATACCGATTTAGATATAGGAGATGTTTGGGATATTAAGTTTTACAATAGAGAAGGTACCGAACCTCCTCATATAGAAGACGTTATAGTTAAAAATAGAAATTATTTAAGAGACATTGGCAATATATCTATCTACTTAAAAAATTGCGGTGTTAGAATTTTCAACGGCGCCCCAACTCAAGTTTTTAGCGGAAGACTTGGTTGGACAAATAAAGGTAGTGGGTACATTTGTAAAGATAATTTACCTGTGAATAGTGTTGGATTTTGGATTTCAGACCAAGACCTAACATTGGACAGTGATGAAAAACATTATAATTATCCACCTCAAAATGATTTCATACGACCAAAAAGATTTCCTTATGTTGGTTTTGCGCCGAAAGTTCCAGTAATTCCCCGTGGGACTTTAATAAGAGTTTCATTGGCAAGGTGGTGGAAACCCAAAGATTCTGATATTGATGAACGATGCTATTTACAACTTTCAGGCTGGTACGGAGTGAATGTTCAAAAACAAAATAGTGTCGATAGTGAAAGTGATGACTTAACATTCTAAATTAAAAACGCAGCACAACTTGTGTATATAACAAATAAAAACTTTTAAGCACATCGTAAAAGTGAGTTCGTTGTGTTTGAAACCCTTTTTTTGCATTTCGCAAAAAGTTCTTTAATTTAAACTAGAGATCGACGACTAAAGCCCGACCTTTTTAGGGTAGCACCAAAAGAAAAAATCCAGCGTTTGCTGGATTTTTAATATCTATAATAAATTCTGAAATAAGTTTCTAAGTATTCACGACCAATCTAAAACCTTCGCCATGAATATTTAAAATTTCCACTTGGGGATCTAGTTTTAAATATTTACGCAATTTAGCGATATACACATCCATACTTCGCGAAGTAAAATAGTTATCGTCTCTCCATATTTTGGTTAACGCTAATTCACGAGGCATTAAGTCGTTTTCATGTAACGCCAATAAACGCAATAATTCGTTTTCCTTTGGAGATAATTTTATTGGGTCTGCGCCGTCAAATTTTAAAAAACGTAATTTAGAATTTAAATCAAAACGACCTATTTTAAATTCAAACTGTTTACTATCCGAAATTGTTTCAGTTGCTTTTCGTTGTATGATAGCTTTTATTTTCATCAATAACACCTCGCTATCAAAAGGTTTGTTTAAATAATCGTCCGCGCCAACCTTGTACCCTTTTAAAACGTCTTCTTTCATGGCTTTCGCTGTAAGGAAAACGATAGGTACGTCTGTATTTTTTTCACGAATTTCCTTTGCTAAGGTAAACCCGTCTTTATAGGGCATCATGACATCAAGAATGCATAAATCGTAATCGTCTTTCTTGAACTTCTCAAAGCCTTCCATACCATTTTTGGCATGCACTACATCATAATCATTCATCATTAAATAATCCCTGAGAACTGTTCCGAAATTTGGATCGTCCTCTACTAATAAAATTTTCTTGTTTTGTTCTTCCATAATTTTATGATATTAAAGGCAGTTTTATTGTAAAAACACTCCCTTTTCCTTTTTCACTTTCTACTGATATAAAACCTTGATGGTCATCTACAATACGCTTTACATATGCCAGGCCTAAACCATGGCCCTTTACATTATGTATGTTTCCTGTATGTTCTCTATAAAATTTTTCAAAAACCCGTTTAACAGCTGTTTTACTCATACCACTCCCCTGATCTTGAATTTTCAACAAAATATTCGTGCCTGCATTTTCCGTAAAAACATCTATTTTTGGTGCTTCTGGAGAATACTTTATAGCATTATCCAGTATATTTACTATAACATTTGTAAAGTGCGTTTCATTTGCCAATACCGATGATTTTTCAGCATCAAAATGGGTTTTGATATACCCTTGTCTATCTTCAACAAGCAACTCAACATGCGTAATAGCATCTTCAATTAAGTCGTGAAGTTCCACTCTTTCCTTACTTATATTTAGTTCGTTCCTTTCTAGTTTAGATATTCTTAATACGTTTTCAACCTGGGCGTGCATCCTCTTATTCTCTTCCTTAATCATGTTGAGATAACGAATCACTTTAGTTTTATCATCAATGATCTTTGGGTTTTTAATGGCGTCTAAAGCTAAATTAATTGTAGCAATGGGCGTTTTAAATTCATGTGTCATATTATTGATAAAATCTGTTTTGATCTGTGCAATTTTACGCTGTTTTACCAATTGGAACAAAGCACTTGAATATGCTAAAATTATAATTAAAGTAAACACAACCGATAATAAAATCATCCCAATTATTGAAGACAGAATAAACCTGTGGTCGTTTGGAAAATTTACCAGTAGCTTATAATTGCTCCGATTATTTTCATCATAGAACACAGGGATGCTAAAGGTTAATTTATCATCCTTTTCAAACCCATCACTATACACCTTTGTTGCTAAATCCCTGCTGTAAATGGCAAACTCAAAATCAATATCGATATTATTTTCTTTCAATTTCATCGACAATAATTTTGAGATATCATCTTTAGAAACCCTTTTGTGTACAGGAATTGTCTTTGTAAATGCTCTTAGGTTTTTATAAAAATAACTTCTTTCAGCGTCTTTTAAACGGCCACTATTAACCATATTTAAAATAGGAGCCCTCGTCAAATCTTTATCAGTATTATCGTTACCTTTTATAACCTGCATTTCAGAATTGGCAATGATATCCTTTATATTTAAACTATCTAAACCAATGTCAAAGAGCGATGAAGACAACTTATAGTTTTCTTCCAAAACATTACTATTATAAATAAATGTTTCTTTTGTACTATTATTACGACGATATATAAAAAGTTCAGATATCGCAGCTGTATCTTTTATTTTTTCATTATCAAGGCTTTGAAGACTCTCAAAATAGGTGTCGAATTCCTCTTGCTCAATAGTATTGGATACATAACTTAATGCTTTATTGACATTAAATCGAAACCTATCTTTTTCATTTTCAACAGCACCACTAATAAAATATGCCTGAACAAAAATGATTCCTATTAGAGATAGACTCATTAAAATTATCAATAGAACGAAAACTTTTTTGCTCATTAGTCAAATTTAACATTTTAACATTTAGTCAACTTAGCATTTAACCTTACATTAACAAAAATGTGGAAATAAACAATTTATTGTGTCTTGGAAAGTATTTGTTGATGGATATCCAACACTTGAAGCTTTGTTTTTTCAAGCGTTTTATTTGAAATCACAAAATCGGAAAGGGCCACTTTTTTAGCATCGCTCCATTGGTTCTTCATGATCGATTTTATCTTTTCTTCTGAAGTGTTATCACGTTTTAAAAGTCGTTTAATTCGGAGAGATTTCGGAGCGGTCACTATAATGGTAAAATCGCATTGTTTATCGCCTCCATTTTCAAACAAAATAGCCACTTCTTTGATGACATATGGTGCATCTTGTTTTGCGACCCATTTTTCAAAATGTCTCGCAACTTTTGGATGGACGATACCATTCATTTTCGACAAATATGAAGTGTCATTAAAAATAATATTCGCAATAAATGGTCTATTCAATTTGCCCTCTATATAAGCTTTATCCCCAAATAATGCTATTAATTTTCGCTTTATCACTTTAGAGCGATTCATCAATTTTTTAGCCTCAACATCAGCAATATATACAGGAATTCCTAAAGATTGAAACTCTTTTGCTACTGTAGTTTTCCCACTACCAATACCGCCTGTAAGACCTACAATAATCATTTTAGTATTATAAATTCTATGTGTTGCTGACTCAACTTTATGCGTTTTACATTTTCTGGAAACCTAGTGATTTCTGGAATTAAATTAGATTGATTATTACTTACTTTTTTGAAATCGCAGACAACTTTAAAATCATTTGATGAAATCGAATTAAAATGGCTCAAACTCGTATAATAGGATACTTTTATTTCCTTCGGAAAATATTTTATCGACAAACTGTCCGGTAAATTAATAATATCAACAGGTATTTTAACTGTGCCCTCGGTAAATTTTTCCACGTCTGCAATAAGTTCAACTTCTTTAACCGAAAACTTTAAATTCTTTTGATTTTCTGGAAGCACAAGTTTTACTGTTTGTGAAATATTCTTTTTAATATCTTTTAAAGTGACTAATTCTGTTTCTAAAACTTCCAATTCTTGCACCAATTCATGAGGGCCTACAACTACTACAGAATCTGGATCTGTTCTATAATGTCTTAAAACATCAAATCCCGGTGCAAAAGTGATATCTGTATTTGCCAAAACTGGTATTTTCTTTACCATGTTGGTATCATATTTAAATACGAGCGTATCAGGACTAACATTTAAAAGTTTAATTTGATTCTGAAATTGCTTTTTCTCGTTTAAATATGAAACGGGTTTGGTATAAACGTACGCCCCTTTTAATTTAGAAACTTCTTTTGAAAAATCTATCGTAATTTCTGGTTTCGTAAAATAGTATTTCAACCATTTGAAACCGTGTGTTTTAAGAGTGAGTTCTAATTTATTGTTAGAGTCGTTCAAGATGACCTTTTCTTGAGGCACATTTATTTTTTTAATATTGAACGTAAGTGTATTGGTGTAGTCTTTTGATAGTTTTGTGAAAATTAAAATAACAAATGCAGAAAACAGAAACAACAAAAAAACGTTAAGCCTTTTGTTTTTAATTGAAGTCAATAATTCTGTTTTTAGCTTTTTTATCATTTTAATTTAAAGAATAATTTAGGAAAATGCGTTTCTGGTTTTTTATTTAAAAGTTGAATTGCAATAGTGGACTTTAAAAATCCATAGCCATAGCCAAAAAATTGAATGACGATTGCTCCCAATGCTAAAATTGAAACACCTATACTTTTAGTATTTATCAAGGCTAAAATAAAAGCGATACAAAAATACAATCCGTATGCAGCAATTGGCAACATGATATTAAAAATTGCTAATACTGCTGAAATTACAAATCCGATACTAAAAAGCAATGGAAACCAATACGTTATTTTTTTTGTGCTTGGATGCCACTTATTTAAAATTGGACGCACCAGTCCAAACTTATGTACTTGTTGGTAAAATTTTTTCCAAGAAATACGGCGTTTATGAAACACTATAGCTTCTGGAATGAGTTTTGTTCTAAAACCTAAATTCCACAGTCGAATCGATAAATCTGGGTCTTCCCCAGGATGGATTTGTCCAAAACCTTTTGAGGCCAAAAATGCTTTTTTAGAAATTCCCATGTTAAAACTTCTTGGTTGAAATTTATCCAAAGCGTTTTTATGTCCCCTTATGCCTCCAGTTGTAATAAATGACGTCATAGAAAAATTAATTGCTTTCTGTAAATCACTAAACGATTCGTGCGCCGCATCGGGTCCGCCAAAGCAATCTACATAATCGCTTTTAAGGCTTTTATCTACTTCATATAAATAGTTTTCAGGTAAAATAACATCGCTGTCTAAAATTATAAAATAGTTGCCCTTGGCATGTTGCATCCCGTAGTTTCTAGAATCTCCGGGGCCTGTATTTTTCTTAAAGAAATAAGATATGTTTAAATCATCTTTATAGTTACTAATTACAGCTTCTGAAGTTTCAGTAGAACCATCTTCAACAATAACAATTTCATAGCTTAAATTCGTATTTAGTCCTTTAAAACTGTGCAAAAGTTCATCAATCTCGTCGGGACGATTAAAAACTGGAATGATAAATGAAAACTGTAATTGCATAACACAAAAGTAACAAAAAAGCCACCGCTAAATTAAAAAGACCTGACAGGTTTTAATAACCTGTCAGGTCTGAGATTTATCAAATCTAAATGAATTTTATTCTTCCCCTGTAAAGGTACTCATAACGGCATCACTTACGCCCATGTTACTAAAACCACCATCATTATACAAGTTTTGTAACGTCACCCTTTTTGTTAAATCACTAAATAAAGTCACGGTATAATTTGCACAATCCAAAGCCGTAGCATTACCAAGAGGTGACATTTTTTCGGCATAAGAAATAAAACCATCAAAGCCTTTTACACCGCTACCAGCTGTGGTTGGAGTCGGCGATTGGGAAATTGTATTTACGCGTACTTTTTTATCTCTTCCGAAGAAATACCCAAAACTACGGGCAATACTTTCTAAATAAGCCTTATTATCTGCCATATCGTTATAATCAGGAAATACGCGTTGTGCAGCCATATAGGTTAATGCCACAATGCTTCCCCACTCGTTCATGGCATCTTTTTTATAAAGCGTTTGCATGACTTTATGAAAGGACATTGCAGAAACATCAGTTCCTTTTTGTGTCCACGCATAATTTTGGTCTGTATAATGGTTTCCTTTTCTAACGTTTATAGACATCCCAATAGAGTGTAGTACAAAATCGATTTTTCCACCTAAAATTTCCATAGATTGTTCAACCAAATTCTGTAAATCTTCCTCTGATGTGGCATCCGCAGGAATAATTTGCGAGCCTGTTTTTTCGGCCAGCTCATTTATTTGCCCCATTCGCATAGCAACTGGTGCATTGGTTAAAACAAATGTTCCGCCTTCTTCATGTACACGTTCTGCTGTTTTCCAAGCAATGGAATTAGAATCTAAAGCTCCGAAAATGATTCCCCTTTTTCCTTTTAGTAAATTGTATGCCATACCTTTTTTAGTTAGTTATCGTTAAATTTTATAAATCAAAAATACTAAACTTTCAACTTTAATCGGAAAGTTTTTTAATTAAGTAGTTCTTTAGCATGCGCAATTGCCGAAGAAGACAAGTCTGAACCGCCCAACATTTGTGCAATTTCCACAATACGACCGTCATGATCTAGCTTCACCAAATTAGTCTGCGTTACATGATCCACATCCTCCTTATATACTTTAAAGTGCGAATGTCCCTTGGCTGCAATTTGCGGTAAATGCGTTATCGAAAATACTTGCATGTTCTTGCTCATTTGCAGCATGATATCGCCCATTTTATTTGATATTTCGCCAGAAACCCCTGTATCTATTTCATCAAACATGATACTTGGCAGTTGAATGTAATTAGACAACACCAGCTTAATCGCCAACATAATTCTGGATAATTCTCCTCCTGAAGCTGCTTTTTTCAATGCATTAAAACTCCCGCCTTTATTTGCTGAAAACAAAAACGATAACTCATCTGTTCCGTTTGAAAAATAAGTATTCGTGGAAATTAAATCTATTTTAAATTGGGCATTCGGCATTCCTAAATCTGATAAAATAGCCTGTAACTGCTTTTTTAAATCAGGAATTGCTTTACTTCTTTTAGTATGAATGATTTTAGAAATGCTATTTAATTGCTTTTCCTCATCTGAAATTTCTTTTTCTTTATGGTGGATGGTCTCGTCTAGATTTTCAGATATTTCAACTTTTTCAGTTAACTGCTCTCTGATTTCGATTAATTCAGAAACTTCTGATACCTGATGTTTTTGCAGTAAATTATGAAGCGTTTGTAATTTAGAATTTACGGTTTCCAATCGGTTTGGATCGGCTTCAATTCTCTCTTGTAATTCATCAACTTCATTAAAAATATCATCAATTTCAATTAAACTGCTATTGACTCTTTCATATAAACCTTCATATTTTGAGGATAGATTTGAAAGCTTTTGAAGATTGTTTTTTAAATTCGTAAGTGTTGTAATAGCGCCAACCTGTTCATCACTTAATAATGCATGTGCTTCAGAGAAACGTTCTTTAATGTCTTCAATATTGTTGAGCGTTTCGTATTCTTCTTCCAGAGCTTCTACTTCGCCTTCTTTTAAATTCGCTTCTGCCAATTCATTTAATAAAAAAGAATTGTAATCGTGTTCTTTTATGGCTTCTGACTTTAAATCCTGTAAGTCTTTCAACTCTGTTTTAAGTGTTTTATAACCTTTTAAATGAGTTGTGTAATCTTTGAGTTCTCCATTTATATTCGCCAATGCGTCAATCACTTGAAATTGAAAATCGTTTGTTGTTAATTGCAAGGTTTGGTGCTGCGAATGAATATCAATCAGGCGTTCTCCAAGTAATTGCAGACTATTTAAATTTACAGGCGAATCGTTCACAAAAGCTCTTGATTTTCCCGAAGGTAAAATTTCTCTTCTAATGATGGTTTGCGTTTCATAATCTAAATCTTCTGCCTCAAAAAGTGATTTTAAATTATAATTTGAAACATTAAAAATAGCTTCAATAATACACTTCTTGGCTGTGTCTTTTAAACTGCTTAAGTCTGCCCGCTTTCCTAAAATTAAAGACAACCCTCCTAATAAAATAGATTTACCAGCTCCTGTTTCGCCAGTAATAATAGTAAAACCGTCATTGAAATCAACCTGAAGATGGTCAATTAAAGCGTAGTTTTTTATGGTTAGGGATGTTAGCATTTCAGTTGGCAGTATTCAGTATTCAGTATTCAGTAAAATAAAAAAAAAACTAAAACGTAATATTACGCCATTTGCTAGAATGCATAGGCGCTACCTTTTGCAAAATATCTTTAAGATTTGCGATATTAACTTGTGGTCCTCCAGTAAACATTTGCTCAATTTCTTCGGCTTTTGCATCAAAAAATGTTCGCAGTAAAAAAGAATTAGGCCTTCTACTATTCATGGCATTAAACCGCATCAAACTTTTTGAGATTTCCTCTTTACCCTTTTTTGCATCCTCACTCATAACATCCAAACCTAGTCGATGGTAATCGTACATTACGTTTCTGAATTCCTTAAAAGTTGTTGACAGCACATTATCGATAAGTACGAATCTACTTTGCAATCCGTCTTCTAATTTCCAACCTTTAAAATTGTCTCCTTGAGAATAATTTAATATGGTTTGTGCTTGTTTAAAATAAGTTTGACCGCCATTTTTTTCAAAAGAATCTGCGTCCAGACCTAGGATCATATGAATATGAAACGCCAAAACAGAAATTAAATTAGAGGAGTATTGATCTTTATTATAGATTAAATTCTGAAATTCTAAATATCTAAAGGTAAAATCTTTGTCATTAAAGTTATAAATAGGGGTGCTATATGAAGACCCATAAATAGGTCGGGACGATTGCACTTGAATACTTGCTTTGAAAATTTCTCCGCTATATTCAGAAATGATAATATTCATACTGCAATTAATCAATTCCTGAGGCGCAAAGGTTTTATTGGTCCACTTTGTAGTGTTTACAAATTCGGTTAATTGTTTTTCAAGTGTTTTAAAAATCTGTAAATTATCGTTTCCCGTTTGTTGGGAGTTTACAACAACAGTACAATTAAGTTCCTGGGCAAACCCAAATGAACCCAAACTCAATACTATAATAACTAGAAAATTACGCATGTATTTGCTTTAAAATTTCATTTAATAAATCTTCTGCCACTTCGGTTTTAGACTTTAATTGAAACTCGGTTATATTATTTTTATTATCAATAAAGGTAACTTTATTTGTATCGCCTTTAAAACCAGCACCTTTATCCTGTAACGAATTTAAAACAATTAAATTTAAATTCTTCTTTTTTAGTTTTTGTTTTGCGTTTTCCAATTCGTTGTTCGTTTCTAAAGCAAAACCGACCAAAAACTGTTGTTTTTTAATGGCTCCAAGAGACGCTAAAATATCTTTTGTACGTTCTAACTCCAAGGTTAACGTATCTGATTTCTTTTTAATTTTTTGAAGCGCAACTTCTTTCGGCTTAAAATCTGCCACAGCAGCAGAAAGTATGGCAATAGCAACATTATTAAAATATTTGTGTACTTCTTGATACATCTCGTCTGCACTTGTAACGGGTATAACTTTTATGAAGTTATGAACTACTTTTTCGTGTGTTGGTCCCGAAATCAGAACAACCTCAGCACCTAGATTAGCCGCTGCTTTTGCAATTTCAAAACCCATTTTTCCGCTAGAATGATTCCCAATAAATCGCACAGGATCTATGGCTTCATGGGTTGGCCCAGCGGTAATTAATACTTTTTTACCATTTAAAGGTAATTTCCCTAAAATATCGGCTTCTATAAATGATATGATATCTTCGGGTTCTGCCATGCGCCCCTCGCCTACCAAACCACTTGCTAATTCTCCACTCGTGGCAGGAATCATAATATTTCCAAAAGATTGTAATTTTTCAAATGAAGATGTTGTGGACTCATGTTTATACATGTCTAAATCCATCGCAGGCGCAAAATACACCGGACATTTAGCTGAAAGGTATGTTGCCAACAACAAATTATCTGAACCGCCATGTGCCATTTTGGATAAGGTATTGGCAGTTGCGGGAGCGATTATAAAAATATCTGCCCAGAGTCCTAAATCTACATGATTATTCCAAACATCATTTTCTTCATTTGTAAAAGAGGAATGTACAGGATTCTTTGAAAGTGTGGAAAGTGTAAGTGGTGTTATAAACTCTTTTGAAGCTGGTGTCATCACAACTTTTACATGCGCCCCGGATTTTACAAATAACCTCACTAATGATGCAGTTTTATAAGCGGCAATGCCAGCAGTAATACCCAATAAAATATTTTTTCCGCTTAAAACGCTCATAAAAAAGCTTTTAGAATAAAAGAATTTTAAAACCAAAATCTCGAAGATAAGCCAAAGGAATATCTCGATGGTTTTATTTTGAACTAAAGGTACAAAACCAAAATTCTTTTATTTAGGTTCCCCTTTTTCACGGGAATGACAATTTCAACTGAAACCCCGATGTTTGCATCGGGGAGTTATTTTTAATTAATAACCAAACAAACTCCAATACCATGTATTAAAACGGTATTGGAGTTTATTTAATGGTGTTTAAATTTAGAAATTATTCTTGAGAATCTTCGTCTGTATTTCTAAAATAAATTTTATCGGTAAGCCATTCCTGAACAGCTAAAGCATGAGGTTTTGGTAATTTTTCGTAAAATTTAGACACCTCAATTTGCTCTTTGTTTTCAAAAATTTCCTCAAGACTATCATTATAAGTCGCAAATTCCTCCAGTTTATCAATCAATTCTTTTTTGATCTCAGTATTGATTTGTTCTGCTCTTCTAGCAATTATAGAAATAGACTCGTAGATGTTCTCCGTTGGCTCATCTATTTGATTTCTATCATAAGTTACCGTATTTACGGGAGCAGTTGTTTTTTTTAAATCCATCATGGTATATTAACTTTTTGCACTATAAGTTTCTAATTCTTTATCTAATTCTGAAGCCATTTTTTCAGCATCTGCAATATACTTTGAGTTTGCATAGGCTTTTTTAAAGGCTGAATAATATTCTTTTGCTTGTTCCAATCTCGTTTTTTTTAACTTAACGATACCAGCAGCAGTCTTTTTATATTCAATACTATTTACTGCCAATTTATAAGCAGCATCTAATCTGTAAAATAATGCATCCTCCCGCAAAGGCGACCCTGGAAACTGAAACACAAAATTATCAAACGATTTTATGGATGCCTTAAAATCTGAAATATGATTGTATTGTTTTGCAATTTCGAATGCTTTTTTCTCTAATTTAAAATCCAATTCCTTAACTAGCGTATTGGCTTCTGCCACATATTCAGAATTAGGATATACATTTATAAATTCCTGTATTTTCTCTATCGCATCTTTTGTTTCCTTTTGGTCTTTGGAATATCTAGGAGACAACATATAATAACTTTTGGCACTTAAAAAAGCGGCTTCTTCTTTTTTCTCACTTTTAGGATAACTAGATACAAAACGCTCGAATTGATATCCAGAAACGTAATAATCCTTCATGTGATAAAACGTTTTGGAATATAAATACATCAGCTTTTCAGCTTGAGGCTTTCCTTTATAATTTGGAACAATTTGAGCAAAAAGCCTATTTGCCTTATCATACTTACCTTGCTTATACAAAGAGTCACCAAACTTAAATTTTGTAGCAATATCTTCAGATTTTAAAACCTTTTGATATTCACTACATGAGCTAAAAAGACATGCTAAAACTAAAATGCTAAAAACGTATTTCATAGATTTTAAAGAAGATGCAAAATTACACTTTTAATATGTAATTTAAAAATATTATTTTAAAGCGAATTTAAAGCTTGAAATGTAATACCAGCGTGGTTTAAGTAAACTTTAACAAAAGTGTCATATCAAAGCAAAAACCTGTGCATCACCCAATATATCTTATGCAGAGCACTAGTTGAAATCTGCAACAAATTGATTGATTTTCTTTTGTAATCCGTCAGATGCAGGAACAAGTGGCAACCTTACTGTATCATCACAAAGTTTTAAAGCTTGAAAAACTGCTTTGATACCCGCTGGATTATTTTCTTCAAAAATATAATCAATCACATCCATTAATTTGAAATGTAATTTATAAGCTGCTTTGGCATCGCCTTTTAAACCCAAACGAATCATATCTGAAAATGCCCTTGGGAATGCCTGTCCGATGACCGAAATAACACCAGCACCACCTGCTAAAACAACACCTAGCGCTAAATCATCATCTCCGGAAATCACTAAAAAATCTTCTGGTTTATTTTTTAATAACTGTAAATAGTTTGAGATATTATTGCCAGCCTCTTTAACCCCAACAATATTTTTAAAATCTTTCGCTAAACGAATTGTCGTTTCTGGCTCCACATTTTTTGAGGTTCTACCCGGTACATTATACAATATAATATCAATTGGACATGCCCCTGAAATAGCTTTAAAATGCTGATAAATGCCTTCTTGGGTTGGCTTTGTATAATATGGCGACACCGATAAAATTGCATCGATATTGCTTAAATCGGTAGCCCTAATTTCTTCAATAACCGCACTTGTGTTACTGCCTCCAATACCCAAAACTAACGGCACTCTTCCGCCATTCACTTCAATAATAGCTGCGGTTATGGCTTTCTTTTCTTGCTTGGTAATGGTTACACTCTCTGCTGTGGTTCCAGATATTACCAAATAATCCGTTCCGTTTTCAATATTAAAATTCACGATGTTTTTAAGCGCATCATAATCTACACTTAAATCTTTTTTAAACGGTGTAACCAGCGCAACTCCAGTTCCTAGAAACTTACTATTCATTTTAAATTTTATTTAATACAGTTAAATATTTTACAACCTCGTCCCCAAAAATCTTGGATTCCTTAATTTTCGTTTTTATAATTAAATCGTTTAAACGAGTATCGGTTTGCAAAACTCCGATTTTAAATTGAGATTTCGATAGTGCTGTCAATAATTTTAATTCTAAATGTTCTTTCGTGTAATAACTTATCAAAACATCAAAGGGTTCATCTAAAAATGCTTTTAGCTCAATATTTTTTATTTCACCTTTCCAACCAAAATCCTTCGCGTTAAAACAGGCATCCCAAGCATTTCCATGACTTTTTAAATCAGGCGAATAAGCAATTACTTTTATTTTATTGGTATGAACTTTTAGACGAGAAGCCAAAACATTGAAAACATTAAAATTATCAATCTCTTCAAGGTTTAAAATAACACCTAAGCTTTTAATTTTATTACCATCCACGTTTACCTTACGTTCAGATAACAATTTGTTTAAATATTTTTTATTAGATCTTTCTTTAAAAGCCTTTAAAATCATTTAAATTTATACTTTTCACAAAGGTAGCAAAAGTACATTCAAAAAGTAACGAATTTTAATGAGTTCTAAATACATTTATAACATACTTATAATCGCCCTTTTCCTCAGTTGCAAACCCAAGCGGCTTCATCTTAATAAAATTGAAGGCAAACGTATTGAAATTAATAACGAATTGAACCAAAATGATGCTATTGAAACATTTATAAACCCCTACAGAAACCATATTGAAAAAGATTTGGATAGTGTGTTAGCTTACGCTGAAGACACCTATTCTAAGACTGATGGAGCGTTAAATACTGCCATTGGGAATTTTATGGCAGATATTGTTTTTTCTGAAGCAAATCCGATTTTTGAAAAAAGAACGGGCAACAGTATTGACGCCGTACTATTGAATTATGGCGGTATTAGGTCGATAATCCCTAAAGGCCCTGTAACCTCCAAAACAGCATACCATGTTATGCCTTTTGAAAATAGAATTGTAGTTGTAAGTTTAAAAGGAAGTACTGTTAATGAAGCTGTCAACTATTTAATAAGAAGCTCAAAAGCACATCCAATTTCGGGATTAAATTTAATAATTGATGCTGATAATAATCTTTTAAACGCAAAAATTAATGGCGAAAATATTGATGCTGATAAAACGTATTTCGTTGCAACCAGCGACTATCTATACAATGGTGGAGATCATATGATTTTCTTTCAGAATAATGAAGGTGTTTATGATTTAGATTATAAAATACGCAATGTGCTTATTGATTATCTTAAAAAGACAGACACCATTAATCCAGTTATTGACGACCGTTTTATTAGAAAATAAATGTTATGAAAAGAAGACAATTTATTCAGAAGACATTAGCGAGCGGTACTTTGGCTACTTTGGGCGGTTTAAGTTTACCGTCCTTTACATCTGCGAATAAACCAACTAAAATCACAATTCTGCATACTAACGATGTTCATAGTCATATAGATGCTTTTGGACCATATGATAAACGGAATGCAAATAAAGGCGGTGTTGCCAGACGCGCTACTTTAATTGAATCTATTAGAAAAGATAACCCCAATACGCTTTTATTGGATGCTGGCGATATTTTTCAAGGCACACCTTATTTTAATTATTACGGTGGCGAATTGGAATTTAAATTGATGAGCATGTTGAAATATGATGTAGCCACCATAGGCAATCATGATTTTGATAATGGTATTGATGGTTTGTACGCCCAATTACCGCATGCTGAGTTTGATTTTGTTTCTGCCAATTACGATTTTTCAAATACAATTATGGATACCCATGTAAAGCCTTATAAAATCTTCTATAAAAATGGTGTTAAAATTGGCGTTTTTGGTTTAGGTATTGAACTATCTGGTTTGGTGACACAAAAGATGTATAAGGAAACAAAATATCTTGACCCAGTTGAAATGACCCAAGACATGACACGGATTTTAAAAACAGAAGAAAAATGCGATTTAATTATATGTCTGTCCCATTTAGGTTATGATTATAACAAAAACCCGGATAAAATAAGTGATTTAAAACTTGCTGCGGCTACTAAAAATATCGATTTAATAATTGGAGGACACACACATACATTTTTACCAAAACCAACTATAGTTCAAAATATTGAGCAGCAAAACATGTTGGTAAATCAAGTAGGTTGTTATGGTTTGTACTTGGGGCAAATTGATTTTTATTTTGATTCAGAAAAAAACAAAACCACTAATGGGACATCCATAATTGTTTAATTATTTATTTGGTTTTGAAAAGTTTCTATTCTTTTTGCGTCTAAAGTTTCAACCAGACCAAAATTAAGATGAAAAAATACATTCCGTTAGTCCTTCGCATTATTGTAGCTGCTATTTTAATACAAACCTTACGCTTTAAATTTTCTGCAGATGAGGTTAGCGTTTATATTTTCGAAAAAGTAGGTTTAGAACCCTATGGCAGAATAGGCATTGGCATTGTTGAATTAATTGCAGGTATATTATTATTAATCCCTAAAACTGTTTGGGCTGGTGCGCTATTGACCCTAGGTGTACTTGGCGGGGCTATTTTTATGCACTTAACCCAGTTAGGAATTGAAATTAAAGGCGATGGAGGTTTACTATTCGGAACAGCAATAGTTACGTTTTTATTATCTGCGATTATAGCTTACACCTATAGAAAAGACATTCCTTTTTTGAAACTATAAATTCAACTAATACATAGGATTTGATTTTTTGTATTTAAGCTTTGTTTGCTGGTATAAAAAGAAAAAACCAACAAGCGCCAATGTAATAGTTAAAAAGCTCAATAGATTTTGATGGGATACATACATATAAGCTACATTTAGCACCTCAGAAAACACAATACAGATGGCCCCGATAAGCAGGTAAAAAGCCTTTCTACTTTCTTGATGAAAATAATTTAGCAGCGCTAAAGACAATATTAACAACATAGAAATATTATACGTTATCTCAATAAAATATTCAGAACCTAAATCTAAATAAGGGTCAACAACATCAAGCAAACTATAAGCTATAAAGGAATCTAGTAAAAGCAACACTAAAATCGAAAATTTATAGTGTTTTAACATCTCTTTCAAGTTCAGGCTCTTACTTATTTCAATGACCAATGCCACGTATGCCAGAATATACAAGGAATTTCCAACGAAATAATAAACAATATCTGAAAATACATCTGAAACAATGACCATTAAATCTGATATTGAATACAGCACTAGAAAAGCAATAAAGTATATTGATTTTTTTTCTGCACCACAGAAGTAACCAAGCGTTAAAATTGGTAATATCAAGGCACTAAAACATTCCGCTTCAAACGTATTTCCTGAAAACAGGAAATAAACGAATAGCGAATAAACAATACCCACTAAAAATGCCAATACTTTGGTGTTGCACATAACAGCAATTTCATAGTTAGATGACAAATATAAATAAAAAATGCTATTAATCGATAAAAAAACGCTTTTAATCGTTAAAAATATCTGTTTTGCTAATTTTTTGTAAGAATTCAACCTCTGAAATTAACGAAATCCCCAAAGCCTCCGCTTTGTCTTTTTTACTGGGTCCCATTTTGTCGCCAGCAACTACAAAACTTGTTTTTGAAGAGATGGAACTGCTTACTTTTCCACCGTTATCTTCTATTAATTTTTTTAGTTCATTTCTGGATACATGTTCAAATACGCCAGAAACAACGATAGACTGCCCTTTTAGAATCTCTGTCTGTCCCTCCAGCTCTTCGGAAGAAATTTCTAGCTGAACCCCAAACTGTTTCAATCTATTGATTATTTCAATATTTTCTTCTGAAGCAAAAAACAATTTTACGCTTTCGGCTATCTTAACACCTATTTCATCAACGTTTTCTAAATCTTCCTGAGAGGCATTCATTAAATTATCAATGGACTTATAGTGTTTGGCGAGTTTTTTTGCCACAGTTTCACCCACATAACGAATACCTATTGCATACAATACACGCTCAAACGGAATGTTTTTAGAGGCCTCTATACCATTTATTAAGTTATCTGCACTTTTTTCAGCCATGCGCTCTAAAGGAATTACCTGTTCCTTGGTCAACTCATATAAATCAGAGTAATTGGAAATTAAACCTTCATTGACCAATAATGCTACAGTTTCACCTCCCAAACCTTCAATATCCATGGCTTTTCGTGAGATATAATGCTGAATTCTACCGATAATTTGAGGCTTACACCCATTATAATTGGGACAATAATGTTTGGCATCGCCTTCAGTCCTTACCAATTCTGACTCACATTCAGGGCAATGTGTGATGTATTGCGTAGGGACAGAATCAATAGGTCGTTCCGATAAATCAACACCAATAATTTTCGGGATGATCTCCCCTCCTTTTTCAACAAAAACGGTGTCCCTTTCTCTTATATCCAGTTTTTCAATCTGATCGGCATTATGAATTGAAGCACGTTTTACAGTAGTTCCCGCCAACTCTACAGGTTCTAAATTGGCTACTGGCGTAATAGCACCGGTGCGCCCAACTTGATATGTGATTTCATTTAGCACCGTTGAAACCTGTTCAGCCTTAAACTTATAAGCCATCGCCCAACGTGGCGCTTTGGCGGTATATCCCAGTTCTTCCTGCTGTTGTAAATTATTCACTTTTATCACAACACCGTCGGTTTCATAGGGCAATTCGTGTCTTTTGGTGTCCCAGTAATTCACAAATTCCAGAACTTCATCAACAGACTTGGCTAATTTAGCGGCATCGGGCACTTTAAAGCCCCATGATCTGGCTTTTTCCAAACTTTCAAATTGTGACGAAATCCCTAAATTATTTCCAGTTAAATTATAGAGCAAACATTCCAAAGGGCGTTTTGCAACCTCGGCACTATCCTGTAATTTCAAACTTCCCGAAGCTGTATTTCTTGGGTTTCTATAAGGTTCTTCGCCATTTGCAAGACGCTCCTCGTTCATTTTATGAAAACCATCAAAAGGCAAAACAATTTCCCCTCTAATATCAAATTTCGGTGGATAATCGCCTTTTAGTTGCAACGGTACGGATTTTATGGTTTTTACATTCGCAGTAACATCATCGCCTTGAAAACCGTCGCCACGGGTTACTGCCCTTACCAGTTGTCCGTTTTCATAGGTTAAACTTATCGATGCACCATCGTATTTTAACTCGCAGGTATAAAACACATCCCCATCCACCATTTTTTTGATACGCTTTTCCCAATCCAACAAGTCTTCTTTAGAATAGGAATTATCCAAGGAATACATGCGATGCTCATGCTTTACCGTTTCAAAATTCTTGGTTATTTCTCCCCCAACCCGTTGTGTTGGCGAATTGGCATCATAAAATTCCGGATGTTGTTCCTCTAGTTCTTGAAGTTCTTTTAACTTGAGATCAAACTCATAATCCGTGATGGTTGGATTGTCTAGAACGTAGTAGTTATAGTTGTGTTCCCTGAGTTCGTTTCTTAAATTTATGATATGTTGCCTTACGTCTTTCATGAGTTAATTTCTGCTTTAACCATTCTATTCTTACCAAAAATATCCTGTTTCAATTCTATATTTTTAAACTTGTATTTTTCTAAAAGATCAACAGTTTCTTTCCCCAAATACTCATTAATTTCAAAAAACAACTGTCCGTTTTCAGTTAGTGCTGTTTTAGCAAAGCCACTAATAGCCTCATAAAACAATAACGGATTATTATCTTTTACAAATAATGCCAAATGCGGTTCATGATCTAAAACATTGTGGTTCATCATCTCTTTTTCCAATTCGCGGACATATGGCGGATTTGAAACTATAATATCAAATTTTTGAGATTTTGAAATATCTTCTCCCTGACAAAGTGATAAAATATCGGCTTCTATGAATTCAATGTTAACTTTATTCAATTCAGCATTTTGTTTCGCAATTTTAAGTGCATCCTTACTGACATCGAGTGCATAAACTTTAGCATTTGGTAAATTTTTCGCCAAAGCAATTGCAATACAGCCACTCCCTGTTCCTATGTCTAAAATAGTTATTTTTCGAGATTCTTCGCTAGGCTCTGAATGACAATTTAAAATCCACTCTACCAGTTCTTCCGTTTCAGGTCTTGGAATTAATACATGTCCATTCACTTTAAATGGCAGACCGTAAAATTCTGTTTCACCCATAATATACTGTATGGGTTTATGCTCTTTTATAAGTTCTAAGGCATCCAAAATAGCTTTAGAATTTTCAATTTCTATCCCAGGATTCATTGCTAGTTGAAGTCTTGATACCCCATAATAATCTTCAATTAAGAGATAGAAAAAACGATCAATTTCTTCATTTTCATAAGCTCCGTTCAGGTTCGTTCGAAATGTATTCTGAATCTCCTTTAACTTCATAAATCTTTTATCATCCATACACCACAGGAATAATGCCCCGTGCTTCCCAATGCCTTTTTTAAATGTTCAAACCCGAAACTTTCGTAAATATGAATGGCGGCCTTTAGTTGTGGTGCAGATTCTAAATAACATTTTTTATATCCAAATTCCTTGGCAACCTTCAAACATTTTTCAAACATTAATTTCCCAAAGCCTTTACCTCTCACTTTTGGGGAAAAATACATTTTTTGTAATTCGCAAATACTCCCGTCGGTGTCTTTCAAGGGTTTTATACCTGCCCCACCTAAAATTTCGCCATCACCCTCAATAACATAATACACTTCGCTTTCATTTTGATAAGACTCAAACATCCTCGGTGTTTCTTTATCTGCATAAGCCGTGCCTTCCAAGGGAATTTTAAATTCATAAAAACACGCCCGAATTACCTGCTCTAGTTGCGCATTATCCTGTGGCTGTATTTCTCGAATAACTATAGTATCTTTATCCACTTAAATCTGTCTTTTTCCGAAAGTGAAAGATACATCAATTCTTAAAAAAGCATATGAAACGTTTTCTAATATTATTAACAATAGTTGCTTGTTTTTTCAACTGTAATGTCAATGAAAAACCAATTTTTGTAAATGTTGAAAATATTAAAGTTGTTGAATCTACGTCGCAGCATTTTATCCTTTCGGCAGATGCTTTGTTTATCAATCCGAACGATATTGGTGGCGAACTAAAAACCGATGAAATCAAGATTTTTGTGAACGAAAGTGAAGTCGGCCATGTGTCATCAGAAAGTTTTAAAGTGCCCGCTAAAAAAGAGTTTTCTATTCCGTTGAAAGCGACGGTCCCTATTGATAGTTTAATAAGCAGTAAAAGTATTGGAGGCTTGATAGGAAGTTTATTCAGCAAGAAAATGAAAGTGCATTATAAAGGTGCTATTGTTTATAAAACCTTGGGGTTTTCATATACTTATAATGTAGATGAAACTGAAGATGTAAAAATCAAACTGTAGCATTGAATCACGACACCTACATAAAACGCTGCATAGAAATTGCCAAAAACGGATTGGGAAATACCAGACCGAACCCGATGGTAGGTTGTATAATTGTTGTGGACAACAAAATTATTAGCGAAGGTTTTACAAGTGAATATGGTGGTAATCATGCCGAAGTGAATGCCATTAATAAAGTTAAGGACAAATCGATCTTAAAAAGTGCGACCTTATATGTGACGCTGGAACCCTGTTCCCATTTTGGAAAAACGCCACCTTGTAGTGATTTAATTATTAAACATGGCATCCCGAATGTAGTTATTGGCTGTGTTGATGATCATATTCAAGTAGCAGGAAAGGGCATACAAAAGCTGAAAGATGCTGGCGTAAATGTTACCGTTGGCGTTTTAGAAAACGAATGTAAATTACATCATAAACGGTTTTTTACGTTTCATAATAAAAAACGACCTTATATTATTTTAAAATGGGCTGAAACGCAAGATGGTTTTATTGCTCCGGAAACCAAGAATATAAAAGCACCTGTTTGGATAACAAACAAGTATTCGAGACAATTGGTTCATAAATGGCGTGCGGTAGAACAGGCTATTTTGGTGGGCACTAATACGGTTTTGGAAGACAATCCGAGTTTAACTGTTCGGGATTGGACTGGTAAAAACCCAACGAGAATTGTAATTGACAAAACGAATAAACTCTCAAGAAACCTTAGTGTTTTTAATGCTGAAGCAGAAACCATTGTGATTGACAACAACACTATTGATTTTTCAAAAAATATAGCACAACAAATTTGTAAAGTTCTTTTCAAAAACAACATTAATTCTGTAATTATTGAAGGTGGTGCAAAAACACTTCAAACGTTTATAGATGAAAATCTTTGGGATGAAGCTCGTGTTTTCATTGGTAATTCCAAATTTAAAAAAGGCACTAAAAGACCTGAATTTTCTGGTAATTTGATTTCCGAAGAACATATTCAAACAGATATTCTTAAAATATATTCTAATGATTAAAACGCTAATTTTCGATTTTGGGAATGTTTTTATAAACCTTGATATAGAACATGGGTTTCAAAAAACTTTGGAAATTCTAAAAATTGAATCGCTTTCAGAAGATATTATTGAAATCAATAAATTATATGAAATTGGGCAGGTTTCCACAGATAATTTTATAGATTTTTATGCGGAAAAATTTCCGCATTTAAATCGCACAGAATTAATAGACTTATGGAATTTAATTCTCAAAGACTTTCCAAAACATCGATTAGCCTTTTTAAAGGAATTAAAATCAAATACTGATTACCAACTCATATTACTGAGTAACACCAACGAACTTCACATAAATTGGGTAAAAGAACATGTACCGTTTTATAATGAATTCAGGAATTGTTTTGATGCCTTCTACCTCTCCCATGACATTCAATTAAGAAAACCAAACAGGGATATTTTTGAATTCGTACTGAACACCCATCAATTAAAAGCGGATGAATGTCTGTTTATAGATGATAATGCAGACAATATAAATACTGCCAAAACTATGGATATTCATACTTGGCACATTACGCCTTATACAGAAGATATCGCAACTCTTTTTTTAACTAAAAAACACTTGTTTTAAGTTTTGGGCGACATCTATAAAACGATTGCTAAAAATTCTGAAGCCATTCTTTTTAAGGAGAAGAACAGTAAGTTTTTCGGTTATGCCTTTCGGGTTTCTAATGAAGATGAAGTTAAGCGGCATTTAGAACAAATTAAAAAAGAACACCATACCGCAAGACATTGGTGTTATGCTTACCAAATAGGCACAGAGCAGATTATATTTCGAGCAAACGATGATGGCGAACCCAATAATTCCGCAGGCATGCCCATTTATGGACAAATTCAATCTTTCGATCTTACCAACGTTTTAATTATTGTGGTGCGCTATTTTGGCGGCGTTAAACTAGGCGTTGGCGGTTTGATCCAAGCCTATAAAACCACCGCGCAACTAACCTTAGAATCGTGCAAGATTATTGAAAAGACCATTAATATAGACTATGTAATTTCTTTTGAGTATAAAGACATGAACAAAGTAATGCGTATTATTAAAGAAAAAAATCTAAACATTATCAATCAAAAATTAGAGCTAAGTTGTAGGGTCATTATTTCCGTTAGAAAAAAAGACGCAAATCAAATTCACAGTATTTTTGATGACACTTTCGGGATTTCAATTAAAAAATTGTAGCCCTTTTAATTTATAATATCAAGAATATACTTCGGCGCTCTTACAGGTCTATTTGTTTTCATGTCAATAAAGACTAAAGTAGTGCTTGCAGTTGTTAAAATTTCACCTTTTTGATTCGTAATTTCATACTCAAATTCAATTTTTGCAGTAGGTTTATTTTTTAGTTGAGTTTTTACATTAATTAGGTCGTCATAACCCGCTGATTTTTTATATTTTAAGGACATTGAAACAACAGGGAGCATAATCCCATCTTCTTCCATCTTCTTATAAGAAACTCCCAGCTTACGCAACCACTCTATACGCCCCATCTCTAGGTATAACGCGTAATTGCCGTGGTAAACCACTCCCATTTGATCAGTTTCACCATATCTCACTCTTATTTGTATTTCATCGAATTTCATAGCTTTATATCAATATTTTTTTGTAGTTTCGGCTAGTGGCTAAACATGATGAAAAAATTCTGAATATTCAATAGGTTTACATTTTTTTTTTTAGAATTTTGTTCACATATTTGCCGAATAATAAAAGGGGGATTTAAAGAGGCTCTTCTCTTTAAGAAAATATTAACAAAAATCAAGAATCAAGTACATGAGTGTAACTGCGCAATCGGTTTGGAATAACTGTCTTAATTTTATAAAGGATAACATCCAACCGCAAGCTTATAAAACTTGGTTTGAACCCATTATTGCCGTAAAACTTCAAGATAACGCTTTAAGTATTCAAGTGCCAAGTAAATTCTTTTATGAATGGCTTGAAGAGCATTACGTTAAAGTATTAAAAGTTTCATTAACCAAAGAGTTGGGAGAAACCGCCAAATTAGTGTACATCATCAAGATGGAAAACACATATGGCAACAAACAGCCATTTACAGAGAGAATACCGAGTTCCAACAGAACATCTGTTAAAGCGCAAGATGTTGACATCCCTTTTGATAATAAAAGTCGCGAACTTAAAAATCCGTTTGTAATTCCCGGGATTAGAAATGTTAAGATAGAATCGCAATTAAATCCTAATTATAGTTTTGAAAACTTTCTGGAAGGCGATTCCAATCGTTTAGCTAGAAGTGCAGGATTAGCAGTTGCGGCAAAACCAGGAGGCACCTCATTCAATCCGTTATTGATTTTTGGGGGTGTTGGTTTAGGAAAAACACATTTAGCACACGCTATTGGTGTTGATATCAAAGATAAATATCCTGAAAAAACGGTACTTTATATTTCTGCTGAAAAATTTACGCAACAATACATAGATTCCGTAAAAAAGAACAACCGCAACGATTTTATTCATTTCTATCAAATTATTGATGTTTTGATCATTGACGATGTGCAGTTCTTGTCCGGAAAATCTGGAACACAAGACGTATTCTTCCATATATTCAATCATCTGCATCAAAATGGAAAGCAAGTTATTTTAACGAGTGACAAAGCACCCGTTGATATGCAAGATATTGAGCAACGTTTACTATCTCGTTTTAAATGGGGATTATCCGCAGAATTGCAACACCCAGACTTTGAAACAAGAGTTTCTATTTTAAAGAACAAACTATATCGTGACGGTGTTGAAATGCCTGATGATATTATAGAATATGTTGCTAAGAATATTAAAACTAATGTTCGTGAATTGGAAGGTGCAATTATTTCCTTAATTGCGCAGTCTTCGTTCAACAAAAAAGAAATCACTATAGACTTAGCGAAACAGATTGTAGAGAAATTTGTTAAGAATACAAAACGCGAAGTTTCTATTGATTACATACAAAAAGTGGTGTCTGATTATTTCCAAATGGATGTTGACACACTTCAGTCCAAAACCCGAAAGCGTCATATTGTACAAGCGAGACAATTGGCGATGTTTTTTGCTAAAAAAATGACGAAAGCCTCTTTGGCCAGTATTGGTTCTCAAATTGGTAAACGCGATCATGCAACAGTTCTTCATGCTTGTAAAACTGTGAACAATTTATCTTCAACCGATAAGCAATTCAGAAAGTACGTAGAAGATATTACAAAAAAACTTTCAGTATAAATACATTTTAAAATGACTAGAATCCTAATGGTTTGTTTGGGCAATATTTGCCGTTCGCCATTGGCCGAAGGTGTTTTAAAATCTAAACTTCCAAACGATAATTTCTTTATTGATTCCGCAGGAACTGCTGCATATCATGTTGGCAATGCACCTGACCCTCGCTCTATTGCAGTTGCTAAAAAATACGGTATTGATATCACAAATCTTCGTGGCAGACAATTCACTAAACAAGATTTTGATGATTTCGATTTAATTTATGCCATGGATGATTCTAATTTCAAGCACATTATAAAAATGGCAAGAACTGATGAAGATATTGCTAAGGTAAAACTTATTTTAAACGAAATAACCCCGAACGAAAATCTAAGTGTTCCAGATCCATATTATGGTGGTGGTGATGGTTTCGAAACTGTTTACAAAATGCTTGATACCGCTTGTGAAATTATCAAAAGAAAATACATTTAATTCATTAGACCCTAATTTTCAGCATCTTATTATGTAACTTTACGTGAAAAGATGCCTTATGAAAACACTTCAAATTTTTATTACTCCATTTTTATGCTCTCTTTTTGGATTCACACAAACGATAAATCTTACTAGTTTTGCAACTGGTTTTTCCACTCCTGTTGAAATAACCCATACTGGAGATTCTAGACTTTTTGTGGCTGAAAGAGCAGGCGTTATTAAAATCCTAAATTCTGATGGTACCGTTAACGCCACCCCTTTTCTCGACATATCATCCATTGTAGGTTCTGGAGGCGAGCGAGGTTTATTAGGATTGGCATTTGCTCCAGACTACGATACTACAGGTAGATTTTATGTGAATTACACCGACAATTCAAGTACAGATACACCCAATACAATTATTGCGAGATATACCGTAAGTGGAAATCCAGATATTGCGAATACTTCAGGAACAATTTTACTTTCTTATACCCAGCCATATAGCAACCATAATGGTGGTAAAATTGCTTTTGGCCCGAATGATGGTTTTCTATATATTGGCTCAGGTGATGGTGGAAGCGGAGGCGACCCACAAAATAGAGCACAAAATACAACTAGTCTTTTTGGTAAATTATTGCGTATCGATGTGAGTGGCGCAACATATGCTATACCGTCCACCAATCCATTTTCAGGATCTGCAAACGGCGTTAACGACCCTAGACCAGAGATTTATGCCATAGGCCTAAGGAATCCATGGAAATTTTCCTTTGATAAAACAGAAGGCGACTTATGGATTGCTGATGTTGGGCAAAATGCTTTCGAAGAAATCAATAAAGTGACTGATTCCGGAAACCCTGGAGATAATTATGGATGGCGATGTTACGAAGGTAGCAGCACCTTTAACACTTCAGCCAATTGTCCATCGGGAGGCTTTGGTGCTACTATAGCTCCAGTAGCAGAATATGCACATGTGGGAACTGGTTGTTCTGGTTCGGTTACAGGTGGCTATGTTTATAGAGGCACACAATACGCTAACCTTTTGGGCAAATACTTTTTTGCAGATTATTGTAAACAAACTATCGGTATCCTAACCGATGATGGTTCCAATAATTGGTCTCTAGCATTTCAAACACCGAATATTACCAATAATTGGACAACCTTTGGCGAAGACAGTAGCGGGGAACTTTATATTGCTGGAGGCTCTACCGTCTATAAAATAGCAGATGCAAATTTGAGTGTTGATGATAGAACAACATCTAATTTCAAAATTTATCCTAACCCTGCTAAGGTTTCAGTTTCAATAGATTTATCAAATAATTTTGACGACGTTAAAAGTATATCCATTTTAAATATTCAAGGTCAAAAAATCAAAACTAATACGTTTATTAGCAAACAAATCATTAATTTTAAAACAGAAAATTACAAGAGCGGTATTTACTTTATAGAAATTCAACGTAGCAACCAATCTAAAATCGTTAAAAAACTGATAGTCAATTAAAATGACCGAACAAAAAGGAAAATTGTATTTAATCCCTACTACTTTAGGAGACAACGCACCTCTTGAGGTTTTGCCCATCTCGGTAAAAAAAGCGATTGAAAATATCAATGTCTATATTGTAGAGAATGAAAAAACGGCAAGACGGTTTATTAAAAAAATAAGCCCTAAAAAATCGCAGCCTTCATTAGAATTGTTTCTTTTAAATAAGTTTACACAAGCTATGGAATTGCCTGAATTTTTAGAACCATGCTCTAAAGGTACGGATATAGGGTTATTGTCTGAAGCGGGATGTCCAGGAGTTGCAGACCCGGGCGCTGACGTTGTTAAATTAGCCCACGATAATGATATTCAAGTTGTGCCCCTAGTTGGGCCTTCCTCAATTTTAATGGCAATGATGAGTTCGGGCTTAAACGGACAAAGTTTCTCGTTTAATGGTTATTTACCCATCGATAAAGGCGAACGCAAAAAAGAAATTAAACGTTTAGAGCGTTTATCATTTGAACAAAACCAGTCTCAAATTTTTATTGAGACCCCCTACCGGAACAATAAATTTCTAGAAGATATTTTTACAACAGTAGCACCAGAAACCGATATTTGTGTTGCATGCGATATCACACTTCCAACCGAATATATAAAAACACTACCAGCTAAAGTTTGGGCAAAAAAAAATGTAGATCTCCACAAGAGACCTACAATTTTTATAATTCATAAAAGTTAAATCCTTTTAAATAGAACTTACCTTTGCTTTTTTGTTCGCTTTTAAAAACGATGTATCATAACCTGAAAATCGTTTCATATAGTTTGCTATTGTTGTACCGTAACCATCAGCAAAATTATCTAAACCATAACTTCTTAGATATTTTTTAACACTTCCTGGACCCGCTAAGTGAGCGGCTGCTAAAATTCCAGATTCTGTGATCACAACGCCATTTACGCGTTTCCCAACAAAATTATTGATATCTCTACGCAAAATCCATTTGTTACGTTGTGCGTTAGCAATAAATGCTTGCTCTTGAAGTTTAGGATTATTTAAAAATTTCTCAACGTTTTTTACACCTATCAAACTTAAAGTGCCTTTACCAAATTGGTATTTCCCCAAATAACCATAAGTATTAACCGTAAAATAGTCTCCTCCAGACTCTTTGAAAGCTAAGGCCTCCTTAAAACCTACGAACGATTTCCCAAGATATGGCGAAAACGATTCGTAACCTTCTTTTGATGCTTTAACTTTACCAGTATGAATTGCGTCTTGTCTAACGGTGTAATTTAATACCAAGCCATTGGTGGAGTACTTACTTAAATCTACCGCTTCATTTGATGAAAGCGATGCATATACTAGTACACATATCGTAAGTGTCAATCCTAAGCACTTTGCAATATTTTTTACCATAGTTTTTAAATTTCTTCAGCAAAAATATAAGTTAAAATTGCTTGAAATTTTGAGCGTGCAAAAGTAAGCCTTTTTTTAATTAATTCAAAATTAATCGATTAAGTACTTCTTTTAATTGTAGAATAGATGAAATGCAGTCCCTTTTTTATTGATTTCTAATGTTGGAAACGGTATTTTTATCATATTGAAAACGTTAAAAATTGACTTCAAAAACAATGAGTTTGTTCTAATCTTTGTCAAATTTACATCAAAACTTAAATAGTACTGTCTTAGTCGCTGATTAGTTGTCAACACTTGATTGTCAGTAACTTCAACCCCAGTTAACATCCCATCTGCACCGTAGCCCACCGCCACATTCAGCCATTTTGGAATTTTACTGTTTTTAAAGAATGAATGTAGATTAAAACTCAGCCAATAGGTCTGTCCGTTATAGTCTTTCAGCACCTGCTGAAAAAACGATTTTCCGAGTTTATCAGGGCGTTGGGAAGCATACTTTGTTTGATGAAAACTGAATTTTACGTCAATTCGTTGCTCATTCCACAATAATTCTTGCGAAATATAAAGGCCTGTTCCCAATGCATTTGCACCAACATCTCCCCATGAATAACCCCACTCTGCAGAATAGCCATCCAACACTTCTACCGCCGTTAAAAACCCAAATCCTAAAGTAGCGCCATAAATTAATTGGTCTTTTTTAGTGACACCACTCCAATTTAAAAGATGAGCCCCTTGTTTTCCTACCTGATAGGCAGTAAACATATGCCCTAACTTATCTATTTGCAGCCATTCATTATTATCGTTAATGGTATGGAATTTAGAACGGTCAAAATCTGCAAACCAAATTTCGTTCAATCCAACCAACGCAGTACTAGCTAAAGCAACTTCAGAAATTACAACGGCATTTCTGCGTTTAGTATTTAAAGTATCACTAGGTTTTAAAAAATCAGCTACTGGAGTTTGTGCAAAACTACTTGAGAAACAGCACAAAAATAACACGATAATAAAGTTTAGGAAACGCATTATTTATTGATGCCTTGAGATGATAGGTACTGATGGTATTCCCTTGCATTCACATTATGTTGGGCCAAAGTTTTAGCAAATTTATGATATCCGGGACGTTTGGCATCGGCAGCAAAATAAAGGTACTTATGCTTTTCATAATTTAAAACGGCATCAATTGCAGAAATATTAGGCATTGCAATAAGCCCTGGAGGCAACCCCCTGTTCTTGTAAGTATTATAGGGAGACTCTATGTCTTTATGAACATTTAAAACACGTTTAATAACCGTATTTTTATATTTCGGCAATTGATACGCAGCAAATTTTAAAGTGGGATCTGCTTGCAATGGCATGCCAATACGTAATCTATTTAGATACACACCTGCAATTCTAGGTTGCTCTGAAGGTTGTTTTGATTCTTCATAAACAATAGATGCCAATGCAATAACCTGATGTGGAGTTAATCCAAGGGCATGAGCTTTCGCTATTCGGGAATCATTCCAAAACCTATTAAATTCATCGCGCATTTTTTTTCTAAATCCTTCGGCAGTAGTGTCCCATTGAAACTCATAGGTATTAGGGATATACATGCCCAAAGCCGTTTCTTTTTTAAAATTATTTTCAGTCAAAAAAGAAGTATCATACATAGCTTTTACCAATGAAACACTATCTGCTTCAATCTGAGGAGCGATTCTTCCCGCTAATTTTTCTAAGGAACCCTGATTATTAAATGTCACTTTTACAGGAACTTTTTTAATTCTGATAGAGTTGATAATATCATTATTACTCATCCCCTTTTCAATAACGAATTTCCCGGATTTTACATTATTGACGTATTCCTTCTGTTTTGCAAGCACATCAAACTTATCGATATCCTCTAATAACGGTTTCAATTGCTCCCTTACTTCATGATAACCATCAGTAGTTTTTACATAGATATAAGCTTCTTCATTATTAAAATCGGTATTTGGGGCTAACATGGCGCCGTAAATATAATATGCGAAATAAGCTGCTGCTGCTAGACCAATAAGAACGATGGCCCAAAGTATTTTTTTGATGTACATTTAATCTTTTATAAGTTGCAGGGAATATTCATTATTGAATTTACCATTATTAAAATTCCAATCTTTTTTAAGTCCGATTTCAACAAAACCATTATTTGTAAACAATTGCATACTGGCTTTATTTTCTTCTGAAATATTACAATATAGTTGGTGTAAACCGAGATGCGTAAAACTATAATTAATCAATAATTTCAAAGCTTCGCTACCGTAACCTTTGGCTCTATTGGACACGTCTTTAACCACAATACCAACTCCTGCCCTTTTATTTTTAAAATCGAAATCGAACAGATCGATTAAGCCTAGAGACGCTCCTTTTTTAGAAGAAATCACCAAGCGTAATTGCTTTACTTCATAAATATCCTTGAGTGCATTTTCCAAATATTGTTTAATCACATATCTAGAATATGGTGTTTGTGTATTGCTTAAGTCCCAGATATTTTCGTCATTCTCAAGCTCCAAAACAAACTCCAAATCTTCAGGTTCTAAAGCACGTAAATTGATATGTTCTCCTTCTAAGGTTTTCATATCGTACCTTCGAACACAAATTTTGCAGGCCCAATTAACCAAACGTTTTTATAAGCACCATCTTCAACTTCAAAAGAAACTTCTAATTTTCCCCCTTCAACTTTTAATTCTACAAGATTTTTTTCAGTTTCTCTAATATAATGCATGGCGATAGCAACCGCAGTAGCTCCTGTTCCGCATGACAAAGTTTCATCTTCAACACCGCGTTCATAGGTTCTTAGCCTAAATTCGGTATCCGATAGTTTCTTAACAAAATTCACGTTTGTTCCTGCGTTATGATAAGGCTTTCCGTATCTTATTTTTGCGCCTTTCGATTTAATGTCAAAATCACTAATTGCGTCTTCAAACTGAACATGATGCGGCGACCCTGTATCTAAAAACACATAATCCCCTTCCTTTCTAATTGTTGCAACATCCTGCATTTGAAGCCTTACAATATCGCCATTTATAAATGCATGATGCACTCCGTCAACAGCTTCAAAGACTGCCTGATCGGAAATTACGCCCAACTTTTTTGCAAAGGCTACTAGACATCTTCCACCATTTCCACACATGGTACTTTCGTTGCCATCGGCATTGTAATATACCATCTTAAAATCATATTTGTCATGATTTTCCAAAAGTATAAGTCCGTCTCCACCTATGCCAAAACGTCTGTCACAAAGGCTTGCCACTAGTTTGGTATTATTTTTGTCGAATTTTAACTGACGATTATCAATCATCACAAAATCGTTGCCTGTTCCTTGGTATTTGTAAAATTTCTGTTGCATAACTAAGCTGCAAAGATATAAATATTATACCGTTTTATGGATTGTTAAATCGTCGTTAAAGTTGAAATAAACATTCAATAAATAATTAATTTTAATCGTTCATCAATATATCTTAAACTGAAAATTATGAAGAAGATTTTAACATTAGTATTAGTTTCGGCTCTTGGTGGTGCATTAACACTTGGAACTTATAAACTATTTTTAGACGAAGAAAATGCGGTTGTGGTAAATGCTGTTGAAGAAAAACCCTCGTTTTTACCTACCAGTACTGCAAACGGCATTTATAAACCATACGAAACTCCAGACTTTACCAAAGCTGCTGAAAACACCGTTAACGCCGTAGTGCATGTAAAAAACGTCACTATTAGTTCTGGACAAATAACCATTCAAGATTTATTTTCCGGCAGACGGTCGCATCGTGCTCAAATGGGGACGGGCTCTGGGGTTATCATCACCCCTGATGGGTATATTATTACCAATAACCATGTGGTTGATAAATCCCAGGAATTATCTGTGACCTTAAACAATAATAAAACGTATAAGGCAGAAATTATAGGGACAGACCCAAAAACGGATATTGCGCTTTTAAAAATCGAGGCAGATGAAGATCTGCCAGTTGTGACTTTTGGAGATTCCGACGATGCTAGAATTGGCGAATGGGTTTTGGCTGTGGGTAATCCTTTTAATTTAACATCTACCGTTACCGCAGGAATTATTAGTGCAAAAGCTAGAGATTTATCGGGAACCCACTCACAATCGTTTATTCAAACCGATGCTGCTGTAAACCCTGGGAATTCTGGGGGTGCTTTAGTAAATACTGATGGCGAATTGGTTGGAATCAATACTGCAATTTCCTCTCAAACGGGCTCTTATGTAGGGTATTCATTCGCTGTACCAAGTAATATTGCTAGAAAAGTGGTTGAAGATATTATGGAGTATGGTAATGTGCAAAATGGCATTTTGGGCATTACAGGTGGTACTTTAAATAGTAAAACTGCTGAACAACTTGAAATTGAAGATACGCAAGGATTTTACATTGATAGTGTTGTAGAAGATTCTGGTGCAAAAGAAGCTGGATTAAGAAAAGGCGATATTATCAAAAGCATTGATAACATGAAAATTTCGAAATTCTCTGATTTAAGTGGACATCTAAACACTAAGCGACCAGACGATATTGTAAATGTTACCTATTCCCGTGACGGAAATATTACAACAGTACCCGTTCGTTTGATAAGAAATGAAACCTATATTTTACCATTGGTAGGTCAAATAAAAAATGCCAAACCATCTGACTTGAAAAAATATAAGGCAAAAAATGGTGTTAAAATAGTGGAGTTGAATGGCAAATATGCCGATTACTGGAGAAAAAATGGCATTAAGAACGGTACTATAATTACGGCCATTAATGATGTAAAAGTTAACAATGTTGACGATGTGCAAACTATTCTTAAAAATCAATCACCACATGAACCTTTAAGAATTGAGCTTATAAATGAAGATGGCGAAAAAGAACGTTATAATTTCAGATAAACAAATCAAAATCAATAGCTTATATAAAAGTCCTCATTTCGAGGACTTTTTTTTGTAAATAAATACGCAACCTTTTAAGGTTTTCTACATCTTCTTAGAAAAACTATAACATGACCAACTTAAAAAACAAAGCAGTTATTTTACTAAGTGCTTTTCTCCTCTCCTCCTGTATCTATTTTGGAGGACCTGATGACGAATTTGAATATAATAGTAAGTATGAGCCTGTTCTCGTAAAACGGGAAAATTTCAGTAGTTCAGTTGAACTTTTGAGTCCTCAAACCCAAAAATTAATGGGTAAAATTTACGTAAAAGACAACTATTTATTTATTAGTGAACCCCATAAAGGATTTCATATTTATGATAATTCAAACCCATCTTCCCCAATTAAACTTAAATTCTTGAAGGTTTTGGGATCATCAGATGTTTCAATAAAAAGTGATGTTCTGTATATAAATAATGCGGTGGATCTAATTGCTCTCACATTTAAAAACGATTTTAGCGGTGTAACGGTCACAAAAAGGGTAGAAAACGTTTTCCCGGAAATGGTATCTCCAGATGGTTATTATGCCATCAAATCATCAGACGAAGTTGTAGTAGATTGGAAACTTAAAAATTAATGCTGTCATGAAAAAATTCACTTTTATATGTATGTTGCTCACCATTTTATCATGTGATAACGATAGCGACACCAACAATTCCCAGACCGATACTGGACAAGGTGGTTCTTTAGCAAGATTCACAATTTTAAACGATTACCTATATACTGTTGATGACCAATCTCTAAATGTTTTCAATATCAGCACAAAAACAAATCCTGTTTTAGTGAACAAGCCTTTTATTGGTTTTAATATTGAAACTTTGGTAAGCTATAAAGATTACCTATATATAGGTTCGAGGAATGGGATGTTTATTTATGAAACATCAAACCCTGAAGATCCTAAACAACTAAGCTCAGTTCAACATTTTACGGCGTGCGACCCAGTAATTGCTAACGATACGCATGCCTTTGTTACCTTGGATGCTAGCTTAGGTTGTGGTAGAAATGTTAGTGCCTTACAAATTTATGACCTTGAAAGCATCACTTCGCCTGTGTTAATTTCACAACGGAATCTTATTGCACCAAAAGGTATGGGACTTTATGGTAATTTCTTATTTGTTTGTGATGATGAAGTTAAAATATTCGATATATCCGATCCGAAAGCATCAAAACTTGTTCATAGTATTGATGTGAATTCATTTGATGTCATCATCCAAAACAATCATCTAATACTAGTTGGCAATAGCCAATTATTTCAATATGCGTTAAACGCTTCAGATATAAAAGAAAGTCAACTTTTAAGTGAAATCAGTATTTAAAATAACTAGTCACAAACATTAATGTACCAATAAAAACAAACCCTTCTAGCCAAGGGTTATTTTTTTGTTAAAACACATTACGAAAACGTTTGAATTATGATACTTTTGCAAAATCAAAACAACTAAACCTGTAAAAATGTCTGCAAACGGAACTTATGAAAAAGAGTTGGCTTTTCAAGCAAACCTTAGAAAAGCAACGGTCGAATTTATTAAAACTGTAAGCGACCTATGGTATGACAAATCTATTGAATTGGTCATTTTTAAAAATCAGCTTATTGATAAAAACATAAGTGAGATTTTAAATTTACACCAATACGCAGGCAAATTTGTGGAAAAACCCATTTCAATCTTTGATTCTGTAGAAATTGCACAAGCCATTAAGCAACTCAAAATTCCACCTGCAAAATTAGACATTGGGAAACTAGCGTATGAGTTTCGTCTGGATGAAGGTAAATATAGTAATGCGTTAAACTTTGTTGCTAAAAAAACTAAAGATGCACATAAAACCAAAAGCATCCAACCAAAAAATATTGTGCTTTATGGTTTTGGAAGAATTGGACGATTGGTTGCCAGAGAACTTATGGCTAGAACAGGAAAAGGGAGCCAGCTTCGTTTGCGTGCCATAGTTACTAGAGGCGAAATAAATGCAGAAATACTTGAAAAAAGAGCTGCATTATTACGCAACGATTCCATACATGGGGAATTCTCTGGAACTGTAAATATTGATGTGGATAATAGTTGCCTAATTATTAACGGTACTACGGTAAAATTGATATCGGCAAATAATCCTGAGGAAATAGATTATACCAAGCATAATATAAAAGACGCCTTGGTTATTGATAATACTGGTGCTTTTAGAGATAAAGAAGCTTTATCTAGGCATCTAAAATCTAAGGGTGTGGACAAGGTTTTATTAACTGCTCCAGGGAAAGGTGTTCCGAATATTGTACATGGCGTTAACCATTTGGAGCACGATCCCGACAAAGTTGATATATTTTCTGCGGCATCCTGCACCACCAATGCTATTACGCCCATATTAAAAATTATTGAAGATTCGTTTGGTGTAAAAAGCGGTCATTTAGAAACCATCCATGCCTATACCAACGATCAAAATTTGGTGGATAACTTTCATAAAAAGTACCGTCGTGGTCGTGCGGCTAGTTTAAATATGGTCATTACCGAAACTGGAGCTGGAAGTGCCGTTGCAAAGGCTTTGCCAAGTTTAGAGGGTAAATTAACATCAAATGCCATACGTGTTCCTGTACCCAATGGCTCGTTGGCTATTTTAAATTTGGAGTTGAACAAAAAAACTTCTGTTGCAGAAATGAATGCCACTTTAAAAGAATATGCCTTAGAAGGCAATTTAGTGGAACAGATTAAATATGAATTGAGCGATGAACTGGTTTCTAGCGACATCGTAGGCTGTTCTGCGCCATCAATTTACGATAGCAAAGCAACTATTGTAAGGTCTGACGGAAAAAATGCCATTCTTTATGTTTGGTATGATAACGAATACGGTTATAGCCATCAAGTTATCAGGTTGGCAAAATATATTGCAAAAGTAAGACGTTATACATATTATTAGACGTCCAAATTTTTTGATTCATCGTATATAATCCAAAATAGCTTCACATTTATTTGTGAGGCTATTTATTAATTAAGCCTATAATTAAACTTTATTTTTTATTTTCGCAAAATCAAGTTAACCTATTTAAACACAACCAAATGAATTCCTTCAAATACTTAATTGCTTTAGTATTATTATCTACCTGTAGTTTATCTTTTTCTCAAACAGCTGAAGAACCTGAAACATTATCGCTTAATAGTGGCACCATTGACAGTCAGTTTGAGTATATTTTTAAAAAATCAGGTAATTTTAAAGGCACAAACGGACAACCTTATGAAGCGGTAAAACGCGTATGGTTATCTACATTAAGAAATCATGTTAATGATTCTTTAAAAAAAATCCGTAAAGATTTGGGCGATACGCAAGCTATTGTTGAAACCCAAGCAAAAGAAATTTCAGAATTAAAAACCAATCTATCTAAAACGCAAGGTGATCTTGAAACTACTAATAGCGAAAAAGACAGCATGTCTTTATTTGGTTTACAAATGAGTAAATCCGGGTATAACACGTTACTATGGAGTATTATAGCTGGTTTATTGGCTTTTCTACTTTTCTTCATATATAAATTCAAAAATAGTAATGCTGTTACAAGACAAGCAAAACAAAATCTTGAGGAAATAGAAGAAGAATTTGAAGAACACAGAAAAACTGCCCTGGATCGTGAGCAAAAAGTGAGACGTCAATTACAAGACGAAATCAATAAGCAGAAGAAAGGTTAGAATATTAAAATTCCAAAAAAGACAAATTTGCCTACTGGCAGGAACTAAATTCCGAAAACATTATAAAATTAAAAATGCTCAAAATCAATTTGATTTTGAGCATTTTTTTATGGGAAAGAATTAAATTTTAGTTTCCTTTTTTATAATCAGCTAAAAACTTAGCCAAACCAATATCAGTTAAAGGATGTTTTAACAAGCCTTCAATCGAACTTAATGGGCCAGTCATCACATCTGCTCCAAGTTTGGCGCAGTCAATCACGTGCATTGTATGACGTACAGATGCAGCTAAAATTTGCGTTTCGAAACCGTAGTTATCATAAATATGACGAATTTCGGCAATTAAGTTCAAACCATCAGTTGAAATATCATCCAAACGACCAATAAACGGAGACACATAAGTAGCGCCTGCCTTTGCTGCCAATAAGGCTTGCCCAGGAGAAAACACCAGCGTCACATTAGTCTTAACTCCTTTACCAGAAAAGTATTTACACGCTTTAACGCCATCCTTAATCATTGGCAATTTAACCACAATTTGGTCGTGCAGTTCTGCCAAGGCCTCACCCTCTCTTACCATACCTTCAAAATCAGTAGCGATCACTTCAGCACTCACATCACCGTCCACAATGTTGCAAATATCAACATAGTGTTTCATAATATTATCGTGCCCTGTAATGCCTTCTTTGGCCATTAAAGATGGGTTTGTAGTTACGCCATCTAAAACCCCCATATCTTGGGCGTCTTTTATTTGGTCTAGGTTTGCGGTGTCAATAAAAAATTTCATTATTTAAAAATTATATAGATTGTACTTCATTATTTTGAGTGTTACCCAAGGGTCGGGCTATCCACTATATCTTTTTTATGTGTTCTCGATATATTTTGCTCATCCTTCGCAAAACACTCGAACAGACATAAAAAAGGATGCCGCTTCTTTCCCTAACGCAGCGAATTTACAACATTATGGCTGTGACTTGATTAAGTTAAGATAAAATCTATTAACAAGTTGCTAAAAGTTTTCGACTATTTTTCTACAGGAAGAAATAAATATTCTTTGGAGTTTGTTTTATCTGTAACAATTAATGTATCATTTAAAAATAATTTATGAAACTTTTTATCAGAAATCCTAACATCCTTAATATAAAGTTCATGGTCAAAGTGGGTATCGTAAGTCATCATTCCACATCTGTTACCTGCTATTGTTTTCGAACAGAATTCAATATCTAAATGCGCTCCATCAGAATACAGAAACCTTTTATTTCTCGGTGTACAAAACACATTAATATACTTAAAATCAAAATTATCATAAGCCTGATAACAATGTCCATGTGGCGCAGGAAGCGGCATTAGTAAACATGATTTAAAACTCAAGATAGTGAGTAAAATCAAACTATATTTTAGAAGTTTGATTATCATCTTATAGTCAAGATATAATTCTTAGAAACATTTTCTTCACACAAACCATCACAGTCATTTAATTCGTTTTCGCAGTCTTCGTAATAATCATTAGTCTGCTCAACATAAAGGCTTATTGTAAAATTAAATCTACCTCTTTCTAATGGTCTCCCTTGAATAATAACATCTCTATAATCAAAAATAATAGAGATCCCTTTGGGTAAATCGCCGTGAAAACTGAAATCATAATAATACCTATTATCATAAGGTTCATTTTTAATTTCTGAGGTTATCTTATCAAAATAATCTTGGTGTATATTGCCTTCTACCAACCTATTGTCAGATAACACAGGTTTCCTATTTATAATACACTCTAAAATATCTTGACAACTTGTTACAACAAAAAACAGTGAAAAAACTGAAAGAAAGAGGACTTTTTTATACATATGAGCATTTTTGTGGATAAGGCACAAATAGCATACCAAAAGCTACAATTTATAATGCTTCATCAACATTTTTTCATAAACGGTATCCGGTAAGATGCGCTTTAAAACAATAGAAAATTTCTGCATAAACTCCCCTACTTTATAATGTCCTTTTGGTTTGTTCGTATTAATTATTTTATAAACCGCTTTCGCCATCATATCAGGATCGCTACCAGAATCTACATGCTCATTCATTAGTTCTAAAGTCTGTCCGTAAGATGCTTTGTATGGAGAATCTTCTTTTAAAGGTGCATGGTATCTTCCTGCTGCAATATTGGTGGAAAAATCTCCCGGAGCTACGTTTGTCATTTCAATATTAAATGCTTTCAGTTCCATCCTAAAAGCTTCGGTTAAAAGCTCTAAAGCACCTTTGCTCGCACTATAAATACCGCGATATGGTAGTCCCATATAGCCCGCAATGGATGTAATATTTAAAATTAAACCAGAATTTTGAGCTCTCATTTGTGGCAATACCGCTTTAATCACATTTATAGGGCCGAAAAAATTTGTATCGAAATTTGCCTTAATTTCTTCTTCTGGAATTTCTTCAATAGGGCCGGTTATACCTGCTCCGGCATTATTGATTAATACGTCTAGTCGTCCTTCTGCCTTAATAACAGACTGTACCGCATTATTAATGGTAACAGTATTTTTAACATCCAGTTCTAATAATGAAAATAGGCTGTTTTTATAATTCTTGGGATTTCTACTTGTGCCGTAAACCGTATAGCCTTTTTGGTGTAAAAATTCGCCAATGGATTTTCCTATTCCTGAAGAACCTCCCGTTATTAAAACAACTTTAGACATAATGGATTAAATTACAAAAACAAAGCACCAAAATACAACAATAAATTAATGAGATCCCTCCCGATAATTATCGGGATTCGTGGGAATGTGCAATAAACTAAAAAATCTTGATGCGCCAAAGCTTTCAAGATTTAAGTTTATTGTACAAAAAAAGGCAAGCTACCTACATCACACCGCTACGACCATTTACCTTTGCTGCGTTCCCGCCCTGGAGGATTCAACAGGAGCTGGTTGTGTAGGACTTGCCAGCTACAAAGATACAATCTTTTAAAATTTTCACAATGATTTTTTAAACCGATTTTAAATAAATATATTCGAATAAAATTATTCATTATAATGAAAACATATAAACATCTCACTTTCATCATCTTATTATTGGTCATGGTTTCCTGTGGGTCGAATTCTGGTAAGCGAAAAAACTATTTCAACATTAAAACCAATGCCGAAAAGGGAAATATCTCTGTAAGTGAAACATTAAAATTGTCTTTAGAGAACAAAAAAAGCTATAAGATTGATTCTGTTGTTTATAAAATAAATGGTAAACGAATTTCAGATAACTTCAATTTAAATGATCATAAATTAGGCAAGCACACTATAGAAGCCTTAGTCTATTTTAATGAAGATGACACACAAGCAGTAACATCATCAATTACTATTTTAAATAATGAGCCTCCAAAAATTTTCAACTATAAGATTATTAATGAGTACCCCCATGATATCACGTCTTACACACAAGGTTTAGAATTTCATAATGGCTATTTATATGAAAGTACAGGGCAGAAAAAAGAATCTAAATTGCGAAAAGTAGATTATAAGACTGGTAAGGTTCTTAAAAATATTGATCTGGCCGATGCTTATTTTGGAGAAGGTCTGACCATTTTAAACGATAAGATTTATCAATTAACATGGCAAGCCAATACAGGTTTTGTTTACGATGTGAATTCTTTTAAAAAAATAAATAGTTTTAAATACGGAAAAAGTAAAGAAGGCTGGGGATTAGCGCACAACGACACTCACATTTATAAAAGTGATGGTACAGAAAATATCTGGTTGTTAAATCCAGAGACTTTAGTTGAAGAAGATAAGATTCAAGTATATACCAACAAGGGAAAAATTATAGGTATCAACGAAATGGAATGGGTTGACGGAAAAATTTATGCCAACCGCTATCAGAAAAATGGTGTTGCCATTATCAACCCCAAAAACGGAGCGGTTGAAGCTGTTATAGATTTTACGCCACTAAAAAGCAAAGTTACCCAACACGAAAAACTGGATGTGCTAAACGGCATTGCTTATAACCCAGACACTAAAACTATTTTTGTGACTGGAAAACGCTGGGATAAATTGTTTGAGGTTGACATTATTAAGTAGTAAAAAAACATCGAATTAAGTGTTGATATACTCGCAAAATAAAGCTTTATAAAGTATCTTTGTAAGACACTTTAAAGCTTGTTTTTTATGGACAATCTTGATGCCGCGAGACTTCAAATGGCATTCTCTTTAATGTTTCACATTGTATTTGCATGCATTGGCATGGTCATGCCTTTTTTTATGATAGTTGCGCATAAAAAATGGTTAAACACTAGAAATCCTATTTATTTAAAATTGACTAAATCTTGGCAAAAAGGTGTTGCCATTTTTTTTGTAGTCGGTGCTGTTTCTGGTACTGCGCTATCTTTTGAATTGGGCTTATTATGGCCAGAATTCATGAAACATGCGGGGCCAATTATAGGCATGCCCTTTTCATTAGAAGGCGCTGCTTTTTTTGTTGAGGCTATTGCGTTGGGGTTTTACCTCTATGGTTGGGATAAAATTTCTGAAAAATTCCATTGGTTTACAGGTATAATTGTTGGTATAGCCGGCGTTGCTTCAGGTATTTTAGTGGTTTCGGCCAATGGGTGGATGAATGCGCCTTCTGGTTTTGATTATATAAACGGGGAATTCTTAAACATTGATCCTATAAAAGCATTATTGAATCCTGCTTGGTTTACGCAAGCACTCCATATGACGCTTGCTGCTTTTACTGCCACAGGTTTTGCGGTTGCCGGTGTTCATGCGTATCAGGTTTATAAAAAACGTCAGGTAGAACTTCATAAAAAAGCGTTTAAAATCGCGATCACCTTTGGTGCTGTCGCTGCCATTTTACAACCTATAAGTGGCGATCTTTCCGCTAAGGATATTGCTGAACGCCAACCTGTAAAATTAGCAGCTATGGAGGCACATTATGAAACTTCCAAAGGTGCTCCTTTATATATTGGTGGGATTGTAGATACTGAAACTCAAGAAGTATCTTATAAAATCAAAATTCCTAAAGCCTTATCGTTCTTGGCTTTTGGCGATTTTGATGCTGAAGTGAAGGGCTTAAATGATTTTCCAGAAGATGTGAGACCAAATGTGGCTATTGTGCATTATGCATTTCAAATTATGGTGGGCATCGGTACTTTATTACTGTTCATTGGACTTATGTTTTTTATAAGTTTGAAACGAAAACAATGGTGGGACAACAGTAAATTTTGGCTCTTATTTGTTGCCCTCGCTCCCATGGGTTTTATAGCCCTAGAAGCAGGTTGGGTTGTGACTGAAGTTGGCAGGCAACCTTGGATTATTCATAATATCATGAGAACTAAAGATGCTGTTACCCCAATGCCCGGAATGGTGTACAGTTTTTATATGTATGTTATTTTATACTCAATTTTAGCAATTGCAGTAATATGGCTTATGGGACGACAGATAAAATCATTAAATAACTCTCAACTCGATTAGATATGCTGTATGTTGTTTTATTCTTTTTAATGGTGTCGTTATTACTCTATGTATTACTTGCTGGTGCAGATTTTGGAGCAGGAATTATAGAGTTGTTTTCATCTAAAAAAAACAGACAAATCACCAAGAAAACCGTGTATCGGGTTATTGGTCCGGTTTGGGAGGCCAATCATATTTGGATTATTATAATTTTAGTGATTCTCTGGGTTGGGTTTCCTGAATTTTATAATGTAATAGTGGTGTATTTACATATTCCCCTAACGCTTATTTTATTAGGCATTACCCTCAGAGGTGTATCATTTGTATTTAGACATTATGATGCTTATAAGGACAAATCCCAAATTCTTTACGATTGGATGTTTAGACTATCGAGCTTGCTCACGCCTTTATTTTTAGGAATGACTTTTGGAGCCATGGTTTCTGGCAAAATAGTGATCACAGATAATTATGCTACAACTACCTTTTACAACATATTTATCAATCCTTGGTTAAATGGGTTTTCAATTTTAGTTGGGTTGTTTTTCACAGCATTATGCAGTTTTTTGGCTGCCGTTTTATTAATTGGTGAAGCTAGTGATTCAGAAAGAAAACTTTATGTTAAAAAGGCGGGAGTGGCTAACCTTGCCGTAATAATTATTGGCTTTCTAGTGTTGAGTTTTGGATTTATAAACACTATTGCCTTTGTTACTGATTTTATAAAAAACCCTTATGCTATTGGTTTGGTTGTGCTATCAGCTCTATTAATTTTCCCATTAATCCAAAGTATTAAAAAAGCTAAAAAAGTGAGCAGTCGCTTTTTAGCAGGAACACAAGTGGTGCTTATATTGTTTGCCGCCATACTCGCGCACTACCCTAACCTTTTAATTACTGCGGATAGTGAAATGAGTATTATTGAAGCTGCTTCTACAGAAAAAGTCATTGAAGTTCTAGGAATTTCTTTAATTATAGGTGGCGCGGTAATTCTACCTGGGTTATTCCATCTTTTTAAGTCTTTTAAAATGATAAAAGCTTTGGATCAAGATTAACCTATTAGTTTGATCAAGCCGCTAAATTCATCGATGGTTTTTGCTGGCAAATAATCTTTATTCAAACTAAAGTTTTGTTTGTGAATATTATGACCATTATCTAACACACAAACTGAAGTCCAACCCAATTTATTAGGCGAAACAAAATCTTTTGAAGTATTATCGCCAATATAGAAATAGTGCCCTTTTCCGAATTGTTTTTCAAAATGTAAATAGTTGTTTTTATTTGGCTTTTCAGTTCCAAATTCTTCTGAAATTATTATTTCCTCAAAATAATGTTCAATTTCTAAAGCAATGATTTTACTGCGTTGTTGTTTTGAACGCCCATCGGTAAGCAAGCCCATTTTGATTCCAGAAGATTTAAGACCATCAAAAACTGCCTTTCTTCCTTCTAACAATGTAATTTTAGGCTGATGGTTTCTGTATAAACTCACTAAATCTGAAATAGTGTTTTTTGATTTGTAGTGTTTAAGAATGCCATCAAAAACATTAGACTTATTATGATACAAATCTAGCATTCTATCAAAAACTTCAATTTGATTTGCTTTTGAATCCTGGGAAATTTGTTGTGCTATTTCTGAAAAAGCAGATTTTAGATAATCTATCTCATTAAATAACGTGTCGTCTAAATCAAAGATTACAATTGGATTATTCTGTGTGGTCATGAACTAAAACTTCTGTGTCATATCTAAGCATCAAAAGGTTTTCTTCCCAATCGTTAAAAACCTCTATTTCTTTGTTCAATAAATATTCTTCAATCATCCATTTAGGAAAATTGCCCCCTGCCAGATAAGTTAAAGGATATCCACCACCAAAACGAGCATTTATTTCGATACCCCTAATTTCGTCGTTCTCCTTATGCTTAAAAAACTGGAAAATCACACATCCTCTTGCCCCCTCTAAAGTGGCTAATTTCTGTTTAATATAATCTAGAACAGCGTCTTTTTTAGTAATTGCTTTACTAACCTCTCCACCTCTGACTTCAATTCTTTTTCTCGGTACAGCCGTTTTTAAAACACCGTTTTTATCATAGTACAAATCACAGGTATATTCCTCGTAAAGGTCGTGATCTAGATATTCAAAAAACAAGAATTTATCATCTGAAAAATGTTTTTTAGAAAAATCGTTTTCAGTTTTTATAATAAAGTTATCAATGCTGCAGCTACCATTTATCGGTTTAATATATACTGGTAATTTATAATTATCCTTAGCATATATTCGTCCAGTCTCAATTCCTATTTTATCAAAAAAATCTTGGGTAGTTACCTTACTTTCAGAAACTTCTACAAGACTTAAATCTGAAATCACTACAGCAATTCCGCGGTCATCAAATTGCTTTTTGTGTCTCGCCAGCACAGATAATTCTGTATCCAAGGTTGGAACTATTAATTTGACATCGTTATGGATACAGATGTCCAATAACTTTTCTATATAGTCCTTCCCTGTTACTTTGCTTATATCAAAAGACTTATCTGCAATTTGAGCCGCAGCAGACAAATCCGTTCTATTATCCGCAACAAAAACCTTTGATTCTGGAAAAATCTTAGTGAGTTCGTTTTTAAAGGCTTTAACTAGTGAGACTCTTCTCCCTCCAGAAGTAATTAAAACATTATTCATTTGTTTTGGTTTTAATCCAAATTTTGAAATTATTTTTCTTCAATAGTTAATAGCTTTTACGGGTTAAATATAACCATTTTGGAAGCACAAAAAATTCTTATTACGTTGTTTTCCTTAATATTTATGTTGAAATGCAGTAGTTCGATTAATTTTTAGGCTAGATGAATCTTGTTTTGAGGCCATCAAAATTGAATACAATAAACAAACCACTTAGTGCAAAAAACAAAACGCACCCATTTAATTAGGTGCGCTAATAAATTATAACATATCTAAAAAGATACCGCTACTTTTCCTCTTAAAAAGAACGGTGTACCTGGGGTAAAATGAATTTCTTCAACAGGATTAGGTTCATTGAACAATCTGCTCTCGGTTGCAAATTGGGTTTCGTTCCATTCGCTATCAAATAAATTTTCAACAATTACACCGAAAGTCCAGTTTTTGAGATTATAGTTTAAATTTAAATCGGTGATAAAATAGCCTTCGGCAACAATAGAATTATCTTCATTTGCAGGTCTATCATTAACAAAACGATAGCTTAAACCTCCCGAAAACCCAGAGAGATCCCTAAAATTCAAACCACCTGCCGAAGTTAAATCTGGAGCTAGAGGTATATAATCTTGCCCATCAGGTTCTTCAGTACTTCTTGCATGTGCATAGTTAATATCTGTATTAAAAAACAACCAATCTGCAATTTGATACCTTAAACCGAAATCAACACCATAGCGTGCTGTTTTTCCGCTGGGTTCTACAATACCTGCATCGCCTACATACACAAACTCCTGTTGTAAAAACAAACTCCATAAAGATGCATTAATTACCAATCTATCCATTGGTTTCATAACAGTTCCAATGTCTGTCCCAAAAGCCGTTGGCAATACTTTTTCCCCGCTGTTTGCTGTTACCACGCGAGAGTCGTTTGAGTGATAGCCTAAACCTGTTTTTACAAATAACTGCGTTTTTGGGGATGCTGCATAAATCACATTTAGTTTTGGGCTTAGCAGCACTTTATTTTCACTTTTACTATCATAAGTAGTTGCTAATAAATCTTCATAATCAAAGGTAAAATAGTCCAAACGTACGCCTGGGTTTAATGTCCAATCATTCGTTTTATATGTTAAATCTGCAAACGAAAACCCGTTAAGTTCATCTACGTTTCCAAAAGCCAATCGTTCTAGCAATTCTTTTCTGTTTTTTGTTTTAGACAATTGTACATCATTTACATCATCATAACGAAAACCAACACCAACTTGATATTTTAGTTGTTCATCATGATCAGCTAAATGAAATGATTGTTCATAGACGCTTTTTGCCCCAATAATGGTTCTATCCTCATATTGACGAATTTGATCTGCATTTACAGGATCTTCCAAGAAAAATGTAAAGTTTGAAAACAGTTCAAAATCATAATTTGAAATATATGCTGTTGATTTTAAACTTGCATGTTCATCGATATGCTTGATATGATTCATCCAAATATTTGTTCTACTTGTATTGCCTCCTTCGGTATCATCGATCGCTCCAAACCGACCTATTTGTCCACTTTCAACAGCACGCACCGGTATTTGTCCCGAAGCATCCCATTTACTTTGAAAATGTGAAAGGGATAGATTAAACTCCTGATCCTCAAAATTATTATAGTTGTACTTCCCCATGATATTTAAACGGTTAAAGTTTTGTGGAGACTCAAATACACCATCGGTGAGGTTCATTTCACTAGCTATGTAGGCATTGCTATTTTCTCCGTCCCAAATTTTAATCATGCTCATGGCGCGAAGGGTGTTAAATTGTCCAGCTTCAACAGAGATTACATTTTTATCAATAGTATTTTTAGTTTTGATATCAACATAACCGGCAGTATTAAAGTTGCCCTTATCGGCGTAGTAAGACCCTTTACCAAAATCGAGATTATCAATGGTTTCTGGAATTATAAAGTGCATGTCGGCATAGCCTTGTCCGTGTGCATGGGATACCATATTTACTGGCATACCATCAACATCAATAGCGATATCCGTTCCGTGGTCAATATCAAAACCTCTTAAGAATATTTGTTCTGCTTTTCCGCCACCAGCATGCTGACCGATAATCAATCCTGGTATTTTTCTAAGAATTTCCTGTGAAGATTTTACGGGACTTGTTTTTAAATCTACATTTAAAAACGTACTCAAAACATTTACTTTTGATACTATTAAAACTTGTTCTAACGATGCAGAGGATATTTCCATGATGATCTTTACAGTACCGTCTAAATGGGATTCGTTAATTGTAAGCTCATAATTTTTATACCCCAATTGATAAAAATAAATGATATCGTTTACCGAAATATCATCGAGCTCAAAATAGCCCGATACATTGGTGTACGTGTAAGCACCAGTTGTTTTATTATAAACCCCTACGCCCTGTAAAGGTTTTTCATTTTCTTCTGAAATTACTGTTCCGCTTAGTTCGTGGGCGTTTAAAGTACCAACAACCAATAAAAGCAAAAACAGAACTATATATGTTTTCATGTTTTCATGTTTTATGTGCACGCTTTAGATTTGCTCAAGGCAAAACTAAAACTTGCTTGTTACAATTATAAATAAGGAATGAAACTTTGTAACCGTGCAGTTAATGCATGTAGAAATTCTGAAGACGTTTCTATGTTGCAGTTTTTAAGACAGCTACACCAAATTAAATTGTGGAGGTATCTTTATTTTTTTGTAAAAACCACTTTGTATTTTGTCTGTATAACAACATGTAGTTGACACTCTTTTAGTTGAAAATAATTTCTCTAGACCATAATTAAAGGAACTCAAATGCTTATCAATTTTACTTTCTTTTGGATTTGGTTGTTTTGAGTCTTTCTGTTCTGCATCATCTTCTCCAAAAATAGTATCTATGAAATCAATTATTCTATGCTCATGTGAGGAAATAGCTGAAGGCATCAATTTAACTTCAGAATTTATATCAAAATTATGGGAAATGAGCACACTTGGCTTTTCTAGGTTATGAGAAATAAAATGCAAAACACTATTAATTTCATTGTGCAATGGCGCTATTAAATAAGCAATGCTCATTGTAATGGCGACAAATTTTATGATATGTATTTTAAGTTGTTTCATTATTTCTTAACCAGTACTCAATACTATTATTCTTCTAATAACTCAATCATTGTTTGTTCTATATGGTTTGCATATGTCTCTATTGTAGGTAAATTAAATACCTTATTTAAAGGAATATTCATTCCCAATTCTTCATTAATTCTTGATGTTACTCTTATAGCCGCTAAAGAATGACCTCCTAAAGCAATAAAATTATCATGAACTCCAATTTTTTCCATGCGTAAAACTTCCTTCCAAATACCTTCAACCAATTCCTCAATTTCGTTTCGTGGTGCAACGTAGGACACTTCCATTTCCAGTTGGTCCACGGTTAAACTTCTTAATGTCTTTTTATCGGTTTTTCCATTTTTTGTCAAGGGCATTTCTTCTAAATGCTTAAATACCGAAGGCACCATATACGACGGTACTTTTTGGGACAAATAGTGCTTCAACTCCTTTTGGGTCAAATTGTTATTCCCTGTGTAATACGCTACCAATTTCTCATCATCTTCAAACATATCGGACTCTTCATACCCAATTTCTTTCATAATACGCTTTACTTCGGGCTCATCTATATATTCATTTATTTCTTCCAGACTTTCATCTCTTGTTTTATGACCTAAACGAACATCCCAGCTGTAGGGAAATGAATAGTTACTGTAACCCAACTCTTTTTTATGAACATAAATACCAACCTGATTTATTAAGCAGTTGGTTGAACGTCCGGTATCTGTTGGTCTTACCCAACCTACTTTTTCCTTTAAAAAACTTAACATGTCTTCTAAACTCACATCGGAATAGCGGTAAAAATCTACAAACTGTACTTTATCAAAAATGGCATCATCTTCAAATATTGATACATCCAGAAGGTCCTTTACCGCATCTTCTTCTCTATGATAGAGTTTTCTAACTTCTAAAATCGTGTCATCAATTTTCTTCACATCTAAATCGTCTTCCCAAAATAACTCTTCCGTAAGTCGTGTTTCAAAAAATTGCCCCCTTGATAACCCAGTAACAATAAAAGGTATTTGTTTTTCCATAGCAATTTTAGTACTCAAAGTATAAATGGTCTTAAAACAACCATTACACACATTTTGGTGCCGTTTCAAACTATCTACGAAAATATCATTCATGTGGTTTGTTTCTCCATAGATGTGATCTACGCCAAGTTGAGAAACTATGCGATCTACATTTGCCTTTGCCTGCTCTGAAATGTAACCGTTATCTAGAGTAAAAGCCAAAACATTCAAGCCCATACTTACCAATTGTGCTAAAATATAGGTGCTGTCTTTTCCGCCACTTAAAAGTGATAAACAATCATATTCAGGGTTTTTACCTTTTGTGGACATCAAAATTTCTCGTAATTCGTCTTCGGTTTTAAAATAGCGTTCAGCTTTCTCTTTATAGCCCTTAAAAGCATTACAAAGGTTGCAAACTCCAAATTCATCAAATTCGGTTTGGGGATAATTAGATGGTAATCCGCACTCTGTACAATTAATTACACTTTTCTCTGGAATGTGCTCTTTTTTATTAGTTACCAATACCACAGCGCAATCATCGATATCTTCAAAATCTACTAAGTTTGCCTCAATATCGGTAAGTTCTATCCTATACCCTCTGAGCTTTATTTGTTCATCTACCCTACCCAAATATTCATATTCGCCTTTCTGGTTTATTCTGGCCAAATCGCCAGTATGGTACATTTTAGTCCCTTTTATAAAAGGATTGTCAACAAATTTGTTATTGGTTAATTCTTCTAATTTTAAATAACCATTTGCCAGACTAGCACCGCTTAAATATAATTCGCCTACAACCCCATCTGGCACCAAATTTTGGTTGTCATCTAGAATGTAAGCATGCATATTTTTGATAGGAACGCCTATTGCAACGGAAACATCATCCTTGTGCTTTTCATTATCAAACGCCCCTACAATACAGCCAACAGTAGCTTCGGTAGGGCCATATTCATTATAAATTTTTACTGGATTGTTAAATGCTGATGTAATAGCTTGAGCTAAATTTACCTTGAAATCTTCTCCCCCAACAATCATGGTGTGGATGTTGGAACTTGCTAAATCCCGATCTTTTAAAAATGATAAATGAGAAGGTGTTAATTTAATTGTATTCACACTATTATCGCCTAAAACCTGCATTAGGGACATATCTGGCCCAAAGGTATTTTCGGTATATAACATTAATTTCCCACCACTAATTAATGGTAACAATGTAGATGTAATTGTTAAATCGAAACCGATTGAAGTGAACAGCGGCAGTATTGTTTTATCTGTAATATCATAATAATCCTTGGCCCAAAACAAATAATTTGAAAGTGCCCCATGCGAGATTAAAACACCTTTTGGGTTTCCTGTTGAACCAGAAGTGTACAGCACATAAGCCAAGCTATTTAATGGTAAATTTGACCCGGGACTTTCTTCGGGTTGTTTTTTAATGTCATCTTTAATGGCTGCCAAATCAATGTATGGGACTTCAATATTTGAAATATTATTTTGTAACACACCTTCCGTAAGCACAAGAGAACATCCTGAATTTGAAATAATATAGGCAACCCGCCCTTCTGGCTGATCTGAAGCAATTGGGATAAATGTACCGCCTGCTTTCATAATTGCCAGCACCCCAATAATGTATTGGCTGTTTCGATAATTATAAAGGGCAACATTGTCTCCTGGACCAATGCCTTGTTTTTTCAAATAATTTGCCAATTGATTTGCCCTTTTATTTAAGCCTTTAAAAGTAAATGTATCGTTTCGGGATTGCACCACTACAGCATTTGGCTTATGCTTTACCAAATTCTCAAATACTTCAAGCGCATTTAAAACGCCATTATCATTTACCAGATTTGGTTCTAAATATGCTTTTAATTCTTCTTCGGTCGCTATCCCTGTTGCAGTTATCGGTTGATCGATATCACTCAAAAAAGCATTAACAATATTTTTGAAATGAATTGCAGCCGAATCAAGTTTAGAGACACCTAACACATCATTATTAACATCTAAGATCAATTTCAAATTTCCTTCCCCAGCAAAGTCGCAGACATGAAAACGCAGTTTGTGGCCCGGGTCGGCATGCCCAGGATGTATCCATTCTGCCTTTGTTTCATATCCAGAGAAAACAGGAAAACTTGAATTTATATAATTGAATATAGTATTGAAACTACGATTTAATTTTGCAGATGATGCTCCCGTTAAGCCATATTTTAAATAGTTATTGGTTTCATTCTGAACCTTCTTCAGTAAAGAATTAAATGTATCGTCTTCATCAATTTCTACGGCAAGTGGTAAAATTTCGATAAATAAACCTGTTATACTTTTAAAACTTTTTTTGACTCTATTATGAATTGGCGCACCTACTACTAATTTTTTTTGCCCGCTAATACGATACATGTAAGTAAACAATAGCGTAGCAAAAACGTTAAAAGCAATAAGATCCTTATGCCAGGACATTGCACCACTTTGGTTGGAATTATCTATAAGCTGCTCAACCTCATCAATATTCAATTCAATTTCTGTTCTATTGGACTTTGTGGTTAGATCCTGTAGTTTTTTAACGCCATATAAAGGTGGCATCTCATTGAAAGTTTCAACTTTATCTTCCCAATATTTTGTAATATCCTCGTTATTTGCTCTTTCCTTTAATTCAAAATCCACAAACGTTTTATACCCTATATTTTCAACTTGAGCATCATTAGTCCCTCTTTTTAAACTTTCGTAAATTTTGGACATGTTTTCAAATAGAATGACGGAACTTGAAGCATCGGTTATTACATGATGTAGGTTAAGAAACCAAATATATTCATCTGAAGTTCTCTTTATTAACGCAGTATCGAAGAGTTGTTCCGAAACGTCGAATGGAACCTCACTTCTTGTCTGCAACCAAGAATTTACCATTGCTTCCTCCTTTTCAAAAAAGTCAAGATATGCAACGGTGTACTCTAAAGAAGCTGCAATTTTTTGATTTGGCATGCTATCTACTTCAATAATAACAGCTCTTAAAACATCTGTCGTATTGATTAATTCCTGAAATGCATTTTGAAAAACACTTTCGTCAATCTTACCTTTAATATAAAATGCATAAGGCACGTTATTTATTGGTGTATTAGGATTGAGCTTATCCACAAGCCACAGCGACGTTTGGCTTTTTGTTAACGGAAGTGTTATACTTTCTAAGGAATCCATGGGCATTGTAGGTTAATTTGAGATGTTATTAACGTAAGTTACAATACTATCAACAGACATAAAGTTCTCCAATGTAATGTCCTCAAAAGGAACAGTTATTCCTGAATGCTTTTCTATATATCGAACAATGCGCATTAAGCCCAAGGAATCTACCAAACCACTTGAAAGCAACTGATCTTCACCATTAATTTCAATAGATGTGTCTTCTAAAATTTCACTTTTTAAAAAAACTATCAAACCATGTTTTATGTCCATACATTTTGGAGTATTTTAAATTCTTTTCACGAGCCAGCAACAAGAATTCTAGAGAAGACTTGATCTATAAAAAATGTACCTTAAACAGTAAAATATATAGCATAGCATTTTTTTTATATAGCTTGTTTTACTGGAAAAGTAAATATATGCAATTAAGCGCAGAACCAAAATGAATCCATAACAGTTTGACGACTAATTAACAAGACTTATCGAAAAAAAACGCGAAAAAAGATAGTAATACTTCAATATTTACGATATTGAAACAAAAAATAGACGAAACACATATAGTATTCAATGTGTTTTTTTCTTTTAAAAACCAACTGTTATGAGAAAATTTTTACCTCAAATTTTGCTATGCGCTTTCTTCTTTTTAATAACTCCAAAAGTATTTGCGCATCATCCAGACAATAGCCTTTTGTATTTAAAAATATATGAAAACGCAAATATTGAAGGTGATTTTCATATTAGTGTGAACGAACTCAATGATGTTTTAGGACTAAATTTAGGCAAAAGAACAACAGTTGAAGCTGTAAATCCGCACATTAAAAAAATTCAGGAATACCTAATTAAAAACACACAGTTTTCTTACCAAAACCAGACATACAAAATAGTTTTTAGCGATGAAATACGACTATTAAAAGTTAGGTTTGCCGATTTTGTCATCTTTAATTTTCATCTAGAAAATACAGCGAAATCACCTGATAAGATGGATATTACATTTAAAACTTTTATTGAGGAGGAACCACAACACGTTAATCTACTGGGTATTGAGTATAACTGGAAAACAGGAAAGTTCAATAATGAAAAAATAATTGCCTTAGATTTTAGCAATAATGATTGGACTAAAACACTTCCTTTAAACGAAGGCTCTATTTGGATAGGGTTTAAGGCCATGGTAAGACAAGGTATTTGGCATATTTGGATTGGAATAGACCATATTTTGTTTATACTAGCTTTGATTTTACCTGCAGTTGTAAGGCGTAAAAGAAAAGGTGATAAAGGAGCCACAGGTGATAATAGTTCAAATAAGTGGGTATGGGAACCTGTACAAAAGTTTAAACCAGCATTTCTGTACCTTATAAAAATTATCACATTTTTTACCATTGCCCATACCATTACACTCAGTTTGGCTTCGCTACAAATAGTTGTGTTGCCATCAAGATTTGTAGAATCTATTATTGCATTGTCCATAGGTTTGGCAGCCTATCATAATATAAGACCTATTTTTAATGGGAGAGATTGGATAATCGCCTTTGTTTTTGGACTATTTCATGGTTTTGGATTTGCAAGCGTTCTTGGAGAACTAGGGTTTAATGGAGAGCATTTAACACTATCTTTACTTGGTTTTAATGTTGGGGTTGAAATAGGACAGTTGGTTATAATCGCCCTAATATTTCCTGTTTTATTTTTAATAAGAAAACTTAAATTATATTCAAAATTCTTAGTTTATCTTTCTATATTACTTATCATAATATCGTTATACTGGCTCATAGAACGTGTTTTTGATGTTGAATTCCCAATAGATAACCATATCCGTGTAGCTGCCTATAAATTTGCTTCTTGGTTAGGCTTAGTTTAAAAATGTTTATGGAAGATGAAAAAAAAATATCGCTATTAGATAAGTGGAAAAGTAAAACAAAAGAAAACGCTACTTTAAACACTATTGAGAAAGCTCCGGAAGGCATTAACATCCCGCTTTCTTCTGGCCAAAAAAGGCTTTGGTTTTTACAGCAAATGTATCCAAAAAACCCTTTTTATAATTATTCTGAAACCTATACCTTTGAAGGCGAACTGCATATCGATTGCTTAGTTGAAAGCTTAAAAAAAGTATATCAGGATCATGATATTTTAAGATCAACTTACCTTTTTGAAAATAATGAGGTTGTCCAAAAAATTGACCAAGATGCCGAAATGGCTATAACAATTCATGATTTTTCTACACTAAATCCTGAAGATGCAGCAGTTGAATCCTTAAAAGTTCAAAAAAATGAGGCTACTAAGCATTTTGAATTAACAAAAAGTCCGTTGGTAAGAGCAGCTATTATCAAGATAGCAGGCAACCACCACATACTTCAAATTACGCTTCACCATATTGTTACAGATAAATGGTCCATGAGGATTTTCAGGGAACATGTGGCTGGATATTATTTGGAATTAACGTCCAACAGCAAGTTAACAAACAGAAAAACCACTTTACAATATTCAGATTATAGCTATTGGATTGAAAACAAGGCGACAAACCACAAAGCATTAGCATATTGGAAAGCGAAACTCTCAGGACAGATTCCGCAATTAACATTACCTTTTGATTATAACAGACCTTTAAAACCAACTTTTAAAGGCGCAGCATCATTTACTCAAGAGTATTCAAAAGAAGTGTCTTATAAACTTTTAGGGTTATCTAAGGAAACCGGAACTACGCCCTATAATTTAATGTTAGCGATATTTTACCTATTTCTATATCGTCTTAGTGGGCAAACGAATATTCTAATAGGCACCCCAATAACAAATAGGGATAGAAAAAGTCTAGAAAACCTTATTGGTTTTTTTAACGATACAGTTGTACTAAGAGCAGATATAGATCCCAAAAAGTCTTTTAAAGATTTTGTGCAATACATAAAGAACAATACGCTTGAAGCTTTTGAAAATAAAGACATCCCTTTTGATACCCTAGTAAAGGAGATGAATGTGAAACGGTCACTATCAACTAATCCGTTTTTCCAAGTGATGTTTCTATACCACTCCAAACCAGAAAACCCATATTTTGGAGATCATCTTAAATTATCCCATACTTGGTTTGATTCTGAGGTTTCTAAATTTGATTTAACTATTTATGTTGGTGAAGATCAAGGCATACTAAGCTCAACTTTTGAATATGCCTCTGATTTATTCGACGTATCCACTATCAATCGATTTCAGGAACATTTCAAAAACCTAATAGAAGAAATAGTTTCAAACCCCAATAAAAATATTGCCGAAATACAAATGCTTACTGTTGCTGAGATGAAATTACATCTGCAAGAAACCAAGTATGCAAATGATTTTCAAGCAGGAAATGGTATTCATCACATCATTCAAGATATTGCCAAAAAATATCCTGAAAAAAAAGCGGTCACATTTAATGACTCATCATTAAGTTATGAGGAACTCGAAGGCAAATCCAATGTAATCGCTCAAAAAATACTAGCTTTAAAAGTTGATAGAAATGCTGTGATAGGTTTATGTGTTGAGCGTTCAACTGACATGATAGCTGGGATTCTCGGAATTTTAAAGGCCGGATGCTGTTATCTTCCAATAGATCCAGAATACCCTAAGGAAAGAATAAACTTTATGGTTTCCGATTCGAATGCCAAAATTATAGTTTCAAAATCCCATTTAAATTCTTGTTTTAGCGCAGAGAAACTTTCGTGTATTAACTTGGATAAGATGCTATTTACAGAAAAAAATCAAGTAAATCTTCCCGAAGTTGACCACAACGATTTGGCTTATATTATCTATACTTCTGGTAGTACTGGAAAACCTAAGGGTGTGCCGATTTCACACAAAAACATTATCAATTCCACTTTAGGGCGAATAGCGTATTATAAAAATAATCCTGAAGCATTTTTATTAATGTCCTCCATTTCATTTGACAGCTCGAAAGCGGGCATATTTTGGACACTTTGTACAGGTGGAACTTTGGTAATTTCAGAAAAACGTATGGAGCAGGATATCGCTAAAATTGGTAATATTATTAAAGACAATACCATTACCCATACCCTAATGTTGCCTTCACTTTACAAAACCATTTTAGAATATATTGATAAAACGCAATTAAAGACCTTGTCAACCGTAATTGTTGCAGGAGAGGCTTGCTCAATATCACTTTGTGAAAATCATTTAGAAAAATTACCCGAAGTTAATTTACACAATGAATACGGCCCTACTGAAGCATCGGTTTGGTGTAGTGCGCATAAAATTACTTTCGAAGACCTGAAAAGAAATCAAGTTCCTATTGGAAAACCCGTAGCAAACTCCCAAATTTATATTTTAGACTCTAATAAGAACAGAGTACCAATAGGCGTTACTGGTGAAATTTATATTGGCGGTACCGGTCTATCAAAAGGTTATTTAAACAGGCAGGAATTAACACGAAGTCTTTTTATTGAAAACCCTTATAATCCAAATGAAAAACTCTATAAAACAGGAGATTTAGCGAAATACAATAATGATGGTACCATTCAGTTTATAGGACGTGTTGACCAGCAAATAAAAATTAGGGGCTACCGTGTAGAACTAGAAGCTATAGAAAATACTATTAACAAAACACCCAATGTAGAACAGGCCATTGTTTTGGTCAAGGAAAACGAGGGCAAGCCAAAACGTTTAATTGCCTATATAAAACCCAATGGTAATTTTGATGAACAGGATCTTAAAGACACGCTTAAAAAGAAATTGCCTGACTACATGATGCCTCATACTTATGTGGTTATAGATAACTTTTATTTGCTTCCAAATGGAAAGGTTGATAAAAAAGCGCTTGAAAATATTGCGCTTGAGGTGACCACCTCTAACACAAAAGCTATTGCTGCACCTAAAAATGAAATAGAGGAACAATTATTAAAAATCTGGGAAGAAACTTTAAATATTTCACCCATTGGTACACATGATAATTTCTTTGAAATTGGTGGCGATTCTATTTTAAGTATTCAAATTATAGCCAAAGCCAGAAAAAACGGTATCATGCTCTCTCCTAACCAGCTTTTTGAACACCAAACCATAAGCGGACTTTCAAAAGGTTTATTGGAGGCCGAAAAACAAGATGATGAATGGAATTTTATCGCGAAACTTAGAGATGGAGGTAGTAAAAAACCATTATTCTGTATCCATTCCGGAGGCGCCCATGTTCTCTTTTATGGTTTGCTTAACAAATATCTTAAGCAGGACAGACCCATTTATGCGGTACAACCTGTTGGTCTTTATGGATCAGAAGAAATGCACCAGAGCATAGAAGAAATGACTTCGGCATACCTTAAAGGCATCAGAGAAATTCAACCTCAAGGGCCTTATAATATTTTGGTATATTGTTTTAGTACCTCTGTTGGCAATGAAATGGCCATTCAACTGGATAAAATTGGCGAGGAAATTAATATTATAGTATCAGATACAATGGCGTCCCCCTGGAACGCTACGGATGGCGACACATTAAAAATTCGTGTATTTTCGTTTTTAAAGCGTTTTTTATCCAATCCTCTCAAGGCTACGAAAATCTTCTTAAATGATAGAATATATATTATACAAGCCCTTAAGGGTAAATATTTTGGAAAAGGGGATGAAAAAAAATTAGAAGAACTCAAAGCTAATTTAAGAAAGATTAGTGTAGATTACTCATGGAAACAACATAATGGGAAAGTATCATTATTGATTACGGATAAACCAGATAAGAATTTCAATGAATTTATTATAAACTCTTGGAAAAAATATGCCAAGGGAGGTGTCACAATTTACCCAACAAAAGGAAATCATACAACTTTATTTGAAGAACCTGATGTTAAATTTGTTTCTGAACAAATTGATAAATGTCTTAATAATTAAAAAATGGCACATATTGCACTAATAATTACTGGTTTGACAGGAAGGTTACATTCTAGCTTTAAATTAGCAACCAAGTTACAAAGCGAAGGTCATTCGATAATATATTTATGTCCTCAAAACGTTAGGGAAAAAGTGGTAAAACATGGTTTTGATTATGTGCAATTGTCACCTATAAATTTTGGATACAAACATTCAACGTTAAAGAACATTCAATCTTCATCTTGGGTAAAACGATTTGTATATCATTATAAAAATTATTTCAACCATTACGAAATTGGAAAAAAAGTATTAGGGCTTGAGGTATATAAAGCAGAACTTAAAAAAGTAAAACCCGATCATTTTATAATCGATGTAGAACTACATGATCTCATATTTGCTGCAAGTGCTCTAAACATTCCTGTAACATTATTTACAGCATGGTTTTCCAATAATATGGGATTAGGCCTAAAACTTCCTCCCCTACGCACAAATATTATTCCTGGTAATGGGATAAAAGGAAGTTCACTTGGAATCCTAGCAAGCTGGTTATTTATCAAGTTTAAAGTACAGGCAAGAATTTTAGTTAACAAATTAACTTTTAAAGATTACAGAAGAAAGGTTTTAAGAAAATTCGCAAAAGAAAATAATTTTCCAACCAATACACTTATAGAGAGTAACCTACCATACCTTTTTTGCTATACAAATTTACCTATCCTATCTTTTACATTATCTGAAATGGATTTCCCTCATAAACCAGCAAAAAATCATATCTATGTTGGTCCCATGATATATGAAAAAAGAGATTTTAATTTTGATGTAAAATCAATACATCTTATTGATGAAATTATTAATGAAAAGCAAATGACTAACAAAAAACTCATTTACTTTTCGGTAGGAAGTATTCTCGTTCCTGATATCGATTTTGTAAAAAAAATAATAAAAAGTATTGAAGAAGAAAAAAATTGGCTTTTAATTGTCAGTCTTGGAGGTAAGTTACCTATTGATACATTTAAACCTCAGACCAATTGTTTTTTTATCCCTTGGGTGCCGCAATTAAAAGTTTTAGAGCATACTGATTGCGCTATAGTTCATGGTGGTATAAATACTATAAGCGAATGTTTACATTATGCCGTTCCGATGTTGGCATACTCGGCAAATGTAGCTGAAGGAAATGGAAATGCTGCAAGAATCCATTACCATAAACTAGGGATTATGGGTGATAAAATCAATGACTCGTCGAAAGAAATAAGAGAACACATAAATAAAATTCTTAATGATAAAACTTATAAAAATAATTTAAATACCCTTAATAGTATTTATCGTAAATATGAAGAAAAAACCCTTTCAGAACATTTAAATACAAAATGTTAATATAAGTCTAAGACCAATTTCTAACTAATGAATCAGCAACTTGATAATTTATTTGAAATTCAGAATAATGAAGTTTATATTTGGATTATCAATTGTAACCTCACTAAGGATAACATCTCTTTTTTAAGTAGTTTTCTATCTGACGATGAAATTCTAAAAGCCTCAAAATTCCGATTTAATAAAGACAAAAATTGTTCTGTTATTACACGAGGAGTTTTGAGATTATTGACTAGCAAATACTTAAAAATAAATCCCGAGGACATAAAGTTTAAATATGGTAAGTTTGGAAAACCTGATTTTGATTTTGATACTCCGCTAAAATTTAACGTTTCGCATGCAGGAGATTTGGCTGTTATCGGTTTTGTAAATAATTATGATATTGGAATTGATGTAGAATACATTAAAGGAGATTTTGATGTCTTGGAAATCGTGGATAATTACTTTTCAAAACAAGAAATCAAAACACTTAATTCAATCCCCAAAACATTACAAACCGAAGCATTTTATAGAGGTTGGACACGTAAAGAAGCCTTCATCAAAGGAAAATCTCTAGGTTTGTCTTTTCCATTAGATTCGTTTTCTATAAGCATTGACTCAGATGAAAAAGCGAAATTAACAGAAACGCTATGGGATGAGCATGAAAAAGAATTATGGCAAATCATTCCGTTTAAAACTGAAGCAGATTATAAGGCAGCCGTGGCGATAAAAGGAAATATTGATTCTGTGAAATATTTTGAGTTTAATTTAGGGTTGTTGGGTTCATAAGCAACTTGTTATTTCCTGATAAAATATATAACTCTATGCACACAAGTCAACTTTTTTGCTCAAAATACTTGACGTTTAAAATAGCCTTAGATGAATTGTGCTAAATAAAAATTTAAAAAACGCAAATTGTATGTCATTTAAATAGAAGGTTTTTTATAGTGCCTTGTCGGAAATACGACAAAATTAAACTTCAATAACCTTCTCATAATCAAATGCTTTGTGCTCGTCCCATTCCGCATAGCCAAATTGATTGGTTATCATATTAGTATTTCCAATTTTAAAACCATCTATATTTCTGTGAGAATGACCATAAACCCAATAATCAACATTACTATTTAAGATGAATTCTGTTTTTTCAACACAAAATGCTTCATTGAGATCACTACCCTTAAATTCATCAGCATTACAATGTTCACTTGGTAAATGATGCGTAATAACTACTTTTTTGCCTTCCTTTTTTATTTCATTTGATATAAAATCAAAGGCCTTATTATGAATCATATTATAATCATTAATTGTCAATCGCTTCTCTTCAAACTTGATTAATCTAAAATCATTCATGCCCATTTTTATTTCATTTATATGCTTCTCAATTTTAGACCAAAGTGTTGAAAAAATAAAATTAGTATCACCAATTTGTACCGATGTGTTGTTTAACATATGTACATTTTTTTTAATTTCTATTTGACTTGACAATAAAGCTGTTGCAGCATTATATCCTCCATAGTACTCATGATTGCCCGGTATTAAATATACGTGTTTAAAATCTTTGGAAATCTTGTTTATGAAGTCTAATTTAGAATAATCTCTTTCTAGATAGTAAGTGTCACCTGCAATAATTAAGGTTTCACTCTTTGGCACCAACGGATTATGTTTCAGCCATTCTCTATTTTTAGAAAATTCCAAATGTAAATCTGAGCAAATTTGAATTTTCATATAGTAATCATAATTATTTTGTAAAACGCTGGCTAACAAAATTTGCATTTCTTCAATTGCGCAAAACATTTATTTCTCTAAAATAATAAATTTGATAATATTAGAAATTTAAACAGTCCTGATTAAGGGAAACCTATAAATTTAATACACTTACTACATAAAATAAAAAAGGGCGTGAAATTCTTTACACCCTAAAAATCTAAAATCATCTAAATACTAAACCCCCAAAACAATAGAAGCATCAATACCTAGTTTTTTACTTATTTCTCTTGCTACTTTTAAAGTGGGTTCGCTTTTGCCTGTTAAGTACTCGCTTACTCTTGACGTGCTAACCCCCAAAAGTTCAGATAATCGTTTTTGGTTCAATCCAAGCTCATACATTCGGAGTTTAATAACATCTATTAAATTTGGAGCAGTTACAGGAAAGTTTGCTTCTTCATAATCTGCAACCAAATCAGATAACACATCCAATTCTATAAAGTCCTTACTGTCATTAGGGGTTTTATTTGTTACTACTTTTAATAACTCCTCTACCCTGCTGTAAACAGCTTCATACTCTTTTTCTGTCTTTATAACTCTCATAATCTTAACTATTTGAACAATCTATTTTATCATATTCGGCATGAGTGCCAATAAATCTAATATAAACTTTTTTGGAAGCAAAAATAATAATGGCTACCAATCTGTAATCGTTTCCTTTAATGTTAAATACGTATCTGTCATTGGCAATATAATCTACACTATTAAAGGTTTCCTTTACATCTAAAAAGCTATTCCAGTTACTTAATTTAGTTTTTATGTACCAATCCTCTAAGGCTACAATAGATGATGCATGTTTTTTTGTAAACTCTTTAATTGCTTTGTGTGATACGATCCTCATTTACCTCTTAGTGTTATGCAAATATAACACCATATTTTGAAATACAAAATAAAATTACATAATACGAGATTACTTCCCGATACAATATGTAACTATCCCTTTAAACACTATATCTAAAGAGTTATAAGGTGTAAATTAGGTGTAGTATTTTGTTTGTTTATGGTTGATTTACGTTCTAATATCTAACTATTTAGACTTGGTAAATACCATTAAAGAAAGAATATTATAAAGATTCTTTATACTTCAGAATAATTTCTTCAAAATCATCCTTTATAAATTCCCAATGTTTTCCATTAAGACAAATGGGATTAAAGTCTTCATCGGCTTGGGCAAAGGACGTAAAATTTTGGATAATTAAATCTCGATCGTGTGTATAAGGATATCTTTGCTTATGTAAATCTAACATTTGGCTAATACCATAAGATTGAAGCAGACTATGTAAATCCCAAAAATCCTTTTTTCTTCCACCTCTTTGTACTACATCAACTTTCATTGCTATAATTTCCTCTATAGTTGCCATTCTTATAGCATCAACTTCAATATATGGTTGAATGAAAGTGTCTGTATAATATAAATCGAGCTTTATTGTATGGTCTTTATCCTCTCCAACAAAATAACTTTTTCCCATTGCTGGAATTATTTTTAAAAAATCTACATATTGAAAGTTTTCTTTTAGATGTTTTTCAATGGCATCAAAATCCAATGTTCCATATTGCAAATCACTAAACAAATCAATATCTATTGACTCTCTATGCCCAATTTGTAAACTCAATGCTGTACCACCTACCAATCTAAAATCATTAAATAAATCAGATTTCATTAATTTAAGTAAGCTATTTTTCAATAGTTCGTTAACAGTATTATAGTATAGCATTATACCTTTTCTTTGTTTCTATAAATGGTGTATGGTTTACGAATACCTTCTGCAAGTGCTTCTTCAATTTTTTCATTGGTGTAGAAACGTTTAATTTCTCCTTTTTCAATGTTATTCCCACGTTCAAATACACGTTTAATAACAGCGATACTTTGGTTTTCCCAATCTATTTTAGAAATATCTGTATCCCAAAACAATGACCTTCTTAAAAGATTTAAGTTTGGGGTACTTTGTTCCATTTTGTTTTTTTCTTCCTTAATATCAAAATAGGTTTGTAGCAAGGCAAGCGTTCCCTCTTCTAAGTTTAGTTTTTTTTCAATTTTTAAAGCTAGAGGCGTATTAAGTTTCCGTCTGCCCTTGGAAATTGCATTAATTGTCTGAGGATATTCATCAATAGACATTGCAAATGGACGTTGTGAAATGCCTTTTTGGGTTAGCAAGCGTTCCAATATTATTCCTGGATGGATGCCTTTGTATTTATCGATTAATATATTCATACTACAAATGTAAACAATTTTGTTTATACTTTCAAATTACCAGTCTATTTAGGGTTTATATTTTCCACATGATACAATATTTTTCTATTTTTTATTTATGAGGATTAACACTATTTGCGAAGTACATATTGAGTTCAAACAATTTATATTAATGATTCTAAAAGTAAACTAAACTACCATCGGCTAAAGACCGATGGGTTTTGATTTCGCCTAAAGGCGACTAAAGTTAGTCCACCGTAGTAAAGTCTCCACCCTCTTTTTCATTATTATCTTGATTCTCTATATACTCCATTATTACCTCATCTGTGATATTTCCTGAACTTGCTACAAAATACCCTCTAGCCCAAAGATGACGTCCCCAAAATAGTCGGGAAACTTGTTTGTTTTCTTGCATCAACTTATAAGAACTTTTGCCCTTGAGAAATTGTACCAACTTTGATATTGCCAAATGAGGCGGAACAGAAACGAAAAGATGCACGTGGTCTTTGGAAACGTGGCCTTTCAATATTTCTACATCGTGTCTCTTGCATATTTCTCTAACCAATTCTCTTACTCGTTTGCCAACTTCTCCAGCCAAAACCTTTTTCCTATATTTGGTAATCCAAACAATGTGGTATTTGCAATCATAAGTAGTGTGGGATGTTTTTCGATAGTTTTGCATCCTACAAAAATATAAAACTAAAGTCTTCGCCTAAAGGCGAGGGATTTTCCCCCAGATTGATACATTAAAAGAAATTAGAATAGTCTAAATCATTAAATCAAAATGTTTAATTTCATTTAAATATTATTTAATAGCATTAGATGGGTCAAAATAATTAATTGGAAATTTCTTATCGTTGTATTTTAGAAATGGTGTTCTATTATCCTGTATAAAATTTATTAATTCGCAATATTCCTTTCTTTTCTGGGTACTTAATTTTTCAATAAAATGAGGCGATATAACAACATTTTCCGCACCCTCAAAAAGAAAAAAATTTAAAAATTTTTGTTGCTTTAATTCATAAGGAATGGCATCAATTTGGTCTAAAAGCTTACACCCAATTGGGTCATCAGGAAATGCTGCAAGTATAATTACGGTACGATTGGAAAATGGCAAAACTGTGGTAAAAACACTACTTTGAAATTCATCCAATGGATTCATTTGAATACTTTTACCATTCGGAAGTTGGTGTGGTGTTATATAGGCAGCACATCCTATGGGGCAAGTATATGGATACTCAATTACTAAATACTCCAAATTTGAATATTCTTTATTCAAGAGCCATTCATCCATTCTCTTCTTAGGCTCAATAAAATCATTTAAAGCTGCTCGAACTCCTAATTTCGATTCTGCCAACTGAACAGGATTAAACATATTGTTTAGCAAAGATATAATTTCAGGGTCTTCGGATTGATAATATTTATCCTCTTCAAACTTGCGATGTGCAGCTATTGCAAATGACCTGTAACTATGAAGAAATAAATGTTCGTCATTATCGATATCGGTTATTTCTGGCTCATTTTCTATTAACTTAAATATCTCAGTATCGTGGAATGAACAAAACCCATCAAAAGTAGTAGCAACTTTTCTCCCTGTTTTCTTGAGGTCAAAAAAATCGTGTTTGAAGTTATGCTCTCTTTCTGTATGAATATATAAATATCTATTTCCATCAAGGTCTTTTTCCAAAAACCTCAATGATCCTTGACGCTGAAGACTATGAGCACTTTTAATGGGTAGGACGCACTCTTCTTTATCTGGATGGAAACAGTCCTTTATATTAGCTTCAGAACGAATTTTACTCTGAATTCTATTGAATTGCTTTCGCATTTCAATCATCTCTTCATTAATCTTATCTGAATCCATTCTTTTAAATATCAATTTTAATAAGCCACAGGCAAATTATCCAATTCTCTCTTATAAGTTTTCCAATTTGGCATAAACTTGTCTAGCAGTCCTTTAAAATGGTCGTTGTGGTTGCGTTCAAAAAAATGCATTAACTCGTGAACAATAACGTACTCTAAACAATGCCTAGGTTTTTTTGCCAATTCAAGATTCAATAAAATTTTTCGTTTTTCAATATTACAAGAACCCCATCTAGTTCGCATTTTTTTAATATCCCAATGTTCACAGCTTAATCCGGTTTTCTCTTCCCAGATTTTAATAATGTCCGGCACAATTTCTTTTAAATGCATTCTATACCATTCATTGAAAACTTTCTCTTTGGCTTCAATGGTCGCTTTTGGACTAACATACAATTCTATATAGCTTTTATTTTTAATTTTCAATTCGTGCTTACCGTAACGCTCTATAACTTTCAATAAATAGCGTTTACCATCAAAGTAATGACTTTCGCCTGTGATGTATTCTCTTGGCGCTTCTCTTAACTGTTCGTAGAAGTTTTTTTGATGCTTTTTAATCCATCTAATCTTACTTATAGCAAAAAGCCTAATAGCTTCATCATTTACGTCTTTAGGCGATGCTATACGGATTCTTCCTGTTGGTGGATAAACAGCCAAGTGCATATTCTTGATGTCCTTTTTAACGACATCAATAGTTAAATCTAAAACTTGTATTTGCTCTTCTTTAATACTCATTTTGATTTTTTATAATTTCAAAAATCTCATCGACACTATAACCATCTGGAAGTATATGCTTTATTGCAATTCTAATTTTCTTTTCTTTTAATTTATTACCTCTAAAATCCGCTTGTTTATTATACTTAACAGTTTCATCCATTAAAACAGCTAGAGCTTCGTCTCTTCCCAAATTATCATACAATGCACGTTTAGCATTTGTATCAAGAACGTTCGGGTAATCCGAAGTTTTATTTGGGCGTGTAACCCTTTTAGTAAGGTCTATTATTTTTTGAAGATACTTTTTATAGTCAAAAGCTTCTCGTTTGCGCTCTAGAATCAATTCATCCAAAATTACCGACATTTTCTCGAAATACCTCGGATTAGTTGGTGCTTCCTCAATAATAACTTTACGTAAATTATTTTCAATAGTTTCTGCAACAGCTTCTCTATCATTTCTAATTCCTTCAGGTAAAGATTCAATGGCTTCTTCTTCTCGTTCAACTATTAATTGAATTAAAGACAAATCATCAAAAGCTGAAATGGTTTCGCTTTCCTCTGCTCTAATATAACTATCAATTAAATGCCTCATTGCTGGCTCAAACCTTTTTAAATCAATGTAGTCGCCACTTGCCTTTTCAATTTCGTCTCTTAAATTAGCATAGAATTTAACTTCTTGCTTAATTGTTTCGATTTCGCTTGCTGAATAGCCTGCTTCTTCCATTTCGTTAGCTATATTGGCATAAGAACGAATTAAACTAACGGTATATTTATATAAATGGACTCTTAAAGCTTCTGTGTCCTTTAAATCATCTTTGTTTTCAGACTTACCACAGAAAAAATGCTGAAAATTAATTGTGTTCTGCGGAAACACAGGTTCGCATAAGGCTTTAATTGTTTCTCTTGCATCTTCTAATCGTTCTTTTGCTTTTACTAGTCTATTATCTAAAAGCCCTTGTACATCATCGTTTTCAAACTCTCCGAAAGCTTCTTTAGTATAATCGTTAATTGAGTTTTCTAAACTTTTGAATAAATCCTTATAATCTACGATATAGCCATATTCCTTACTTTCTCCATCCAATCGATTAACACGACAAATTGCCTGGAATAATCCGTGGTCTCGCATTTGTTTATCGATATATAAAAAGGTGGCAGATGGCGCATCAAAACCAGTCAGCAACTTATCGACTACAATAAGCAATTTCATTTGAGCAGGCTCTTCAATAAATTTCGTTTTCGCTTCTAATTCAAAATCTTCAGTTGTTTTTCCATCAAGCATATTTTTATAAGTCTCATACTGCATTAATTTTTCAGTATAACCCTCTTCGCCTGTGGTTTCGTCTTTTATGCTTTGTAAAGTTGGATTGTAAGACGTGATAATGGCGCATCGTTTAAAACCTTTTTGTTGAAATATGTCGTAATAACGACAAGCTTGATAAATACTTCCTGAGACTAACATTGCGTTTCCTGTTCCGTTCTGTAATCTATCCTTAATCTCAAAGTCCATTAAAATATCATCGACAATTCGATTTAATCGGTCTTGGGAACTTAATACCTTTTGCATTGTTCCCCAACGCTGTTTTAATTTTCGTTTTGCTATATCCGTTAATCCTCTTGTTTTAGCATCAAACCATTGGTCAATTTTCTTTTGCGATGTAATATTTTGATCAACATTACGAGCTTCATATCTTAAATCTAAAACCACTTTATCCCTAACAGCTTCATCAAATTTATAAGTATGAATGTACGAACCAAAAATCTCAATACTCTTTTGTTTGTCTTTTTTTAATAACGGTGTTCCAGTAAATCCAACAAACAACCCATTGGGTAGAATCTGTTGCATTGCTTTATTTAAACTTCCCGATTGCGTTCTATGGCATTCATCCACAAATACAAAAAGATTTCCTTTCGCTTTAAAGTCTTTTGGTAAGCTGCGTGTTAATTCATCAGCAAATGCATCAAAATTAGCTTCATCTTTCCCTCCGAATTTGTGAACTAAAGAACAAATTAGCCACTCGTTTTTTTGATTGAGCGTATGGATTAAGTCTTGACCACTTTCAGTTCTGTAAATATTCTCTTGAACACCTTTAAAAACTTTCTCAATTTGACTGTCTAACTCTTCTCTATCTGTGATTATTAATACTCTAGCATCATCAACATTTTCTCTTAGCCACTTGGTAAGCCAAACCATAGTTAAACTTTTTCCGCTTCCTTGTGTATGCCATATTATACCTCCTTCTCTTTTCAGAAGTCTTTCTTGCGCTGCTTTAACTCCAAAATACTGATTATGCCTGCATAATTTTTTAACACCTTTATCGAAAACAATAAAATCGTGGATAATTTCTAGAAAACGCTGCTTATTACATATTTGAGAAATGTGTTTTAATAACTTATTAGCTTCAAGGCTATTTTCTTTCCATTGTAAATAATACTTTTCTGAAGTTTCTATTGTTCCGTAGCGTAAACCCTCAGTTTCATTTCCTGCCATTAACAATTGCATCGTCGTAAAAAATGAACCAATAACATCTTTTTCTTGGTTCAATAAATTTTGTCTGATGCCTTCTGTTACTCCAACGGTACTTCTTTTTAGTTCTATAACACCTAAAGCAATACCATTGACATAAATTACAATATCTGGTCTTTTAGTATGGTTACCAGAAATTGTAACTTCTTCTGCAATAGCAAAATGATTGTTATTCGGATTTTGCCAATCTATTAGCCATACGGTTTCTTTATTTTCTCCAACATCTGGTCTTACTTTAACACCATATCTCAGAAAACTATTTGCATCTTTATTAGCATCATAAAGACTTTTACCAAGGTCGGTTGTGTCCTTGGTTAATTTATCAATAGCTTTTTTTATAAGCGTATCTGAATACCCTTGTTTCTTTAAGAACGGAATTAAGTATTTAGGTTCAATATTACTATTATCGGCTCTGTCTTTCCAATCGCCTAGATAGTCATACTTTAAACCCAATTCAAAAAACTGGATTACTTTATTTTGCGTTATGCGCTCTATTTGACCAATGTTGCTCATATTTAATTCTTTTGTAAATCGGCTATTCTACTTAAAAAATTCAGCTCTTCTCTTTTTACTTTTTCTTCGGTTAAATCGGTGTAATCAATTCCATCAACTAGATAGCGAGTGTTTGTCGCTTCTTGATTAAAAAGAGATTCAGATTTGTTTTTAAATTGCCTTTCAGTACTAAAATCTTTTGAGAGTGGATATAAAAGGCCTCCTGCAATGACATTTTTATTCTGATGATAGTAATTTATATACGTATGTATTTGAAAGAAGTCTGCCCTATCATAATCATAATAATCAAACTCCATTCTTTTATACTTAGCATCCCAAACCATAACATCCTTTTCTCTTTCTAAAACAATATCTGGAATGAGTAATCGCTTAAAATCTTTCTCCTTATAAGTCTGTATTTTATCTTCCCTCAGTTTCCAACCGAATTTAGCGAAGTGTCTTTTTAAAATTGACCTTAAATAAATTTCCCAAACTTCTGCCATATCGATAAAAAAGCTAAAGCTATCTGAATTTTTATCGTTGTTATTACCGAAACTTTTCTTTTTGATAATATCCCAAGAGAGGTCAACAACAGGTTTAAACGATTTATAAATATCATTATACTTAATATTATTAAAATCTGATTCCGTTAAATAAGTATCTCTTGTGTTAGAAGTTAATATTTGTTCTATTGCATTTTTAGCACCTAATGACACTTTGATTGAGGACAATTTGTAATCGGATTTTAAAATCCTATATGCTTTTAAAAGAATTTTAGAAATATTAGCATCAACAACTTTCTCATTGTATCTACTCACTATTTTTTCTTCAACATATAATGGCATTATACTTTTTCTAACATCCAATCGTCCTCTAACAATTGCACCTTTATAATACCTAACTTTATTGTGCTTTGGAATACCGTGCTTATTTGCCTTTGATAAAAGATTTAGCCATAAAAAAGCTATCAATTGCTTAATTAAGTATTGATAGTCGTCTTGTTTATTGACATTACTTTTAGAGTGAGTTAACTTAATATTGAAAACTTCTTCGAGCATTCTAAATAGCTGTAAGTTTCCAAATCTTGGTTTTACAACAATTTTATAATCAATACCATTATATTTAAATTGAGCCTCTCCAACTAATCTTCCAGCGTACCATTTTGCATCTTTGGTACTAAAATATGCTATTTCTAAATCATCATTCTTATTTTGGTTTCCAATATGAAATATGTTTAGTTCATTTTGATTAGAAATAAAGTATTGTATTGCTTCGCCATTTCCTTCTTGATTCTCAAAAGGAAAGCAATCTTTAGCTTCGATTAGGATTGGCGCTTCTGACATTATTTACTAAAAAATATCGTTTTAAGTTCTTTTAAAATTTCATCTCGTGAGTCAAGTTCCATATTGCCTAAAAAAGATATAAGCATAGGTTGAATAGAAATGTTCCATAAAATACCTGTTGCACCACCATCATTTCTATAAAGCTGATTTTGCAAACTTGTATAACCACCTATCTCTTTATAACTTTTATAAATCTCTACGATTTCCCCAAAAAATGTATGTCCTATTTGGTATTGTTTACCGAGTTCTGAAATTATTGAAATTTTGTAATTAAGAGCAGTTACATTCCTAATATATCTTTCCATCTCCTCTCCCATCTTTAATCGCGTTGCTAAAGCATTATTTTTTTTATGAATTATTTCCCAAAGTATATCCTGATTATATCCATAAAAAAACCATAAAAAACGCCTTCTTAAAGCAAAATCAATCCGTTCTAGTGAAAAATCAATCTCATTCATTGTACCAATAACATATAAGTTACTTGGTATCGTTAATTTTAGTTCTCCAACACCTACCTCGATTGGTTCGTCTCTATTTTCAAGTGCAGAAAACACTTCTCCAAAAAGTCTAGATAAATCAATCCTATTTATTTCGTCCAATATCAAAACGTGAGGCAGTTTCTCTGAATCTTCTGCTACTTTTTTACAGATATTGAATAATGTGCCTTTAGTTTTAACCGTATTACCATCCTTCAATTGATAGCCCGCAATAAAATCTTCGTAGGTGTAATTGGGATGAAGTTGTAAATGGTGTATTCTATTTTTGGTAAAATTGGGCTTATCCTTAAAATACTTCACAACATTCTTTCTCTCACTCAAATAACTATGCGAAATCAAAGCTTCCGCTAAATGTTTAGCGGTATGTGTTTTACTAGTACCTGGTGGACCATATAATATTATTGCCTTTTTGTATTGTAATCCTTGAACCTCTGAAAAGCCCTCTTCTGTTAAAGAATAATTCCAAATTTTAGAATATTGGTGTTCGTAAAAATCAAAATCTGGTCTGGTATATTGCCCTAACCTTTGTCTAATGGCATATATCTTTTCATCTGCATTTAGATTCTTTTTTTCTTCATCACTTAATAAGCCATTAAACGAAACTATAATTTGATTTTTATGAGTTTCCGAAGCAATACGCTCATAATTATCGGGATTACTGGTATAGGTTAGAATATTAGTTAGTGCTAATTTGCTCTTAGGCAATGCTTCTTTTAATTCTGCGGATAGCGCATAATCCTCAATTTCATTTCCATATTTATGATATATGCAGATGTTTTCTATCCAATCTTTTACTTGTTGTGAAGTCTTAATTTCGTTTGAATCAACCTTTCTTTTGATAAATTGTATGATTAATAAAGCAAAGACAATTTCAAAATATTTATTATTTGTATGCCATTGACCTGCGCTTCCAAATCCTCTTGGATAAATATCTTTAACTAATTTATCATCACTTAACTCAGTAGTTCTTCTCGTGTAATGGATTTTTTTATTATAACTTATATCGTCAACTGCAAAAGCCCACAACCATTCTGCGTGAGAAAATACTAGTCGTGTTTCTAAATCTGCATCTTTAAATTGTTGCGTTATTTTTGAATCAAAATTGCTTCCTTCTTCATCATTATAATTTTCGATAAAATTTTTAAAACAGTTATTTATATTAGTTTCATTCAGAATATTTTGATTCTCAATTGTCAAAATACTATTCCCTTTTAAAAGAAACTCATTAATAAATTGGTCGTAACATTTATAAACATCTTCTGCGTGTCCTTGTCTCATATTTTAAATCTATTTTCTAACTAAACAGTTGGTTTAGTTTATGAATAGCACTTTTTAAATTATCATCTGAAAAGATTGGTCTTTTTAGTTTTGGTCGCCATTCTTTATCATCGTTTATTAATTGCTTAACAGTTTGAAAATTCACTAATTTATTTGCTAACAATAAATCTTGCATTGCCATATCAACCGTTGCCCAAAGCTCTAATTGATTTCGTTTTGTGAATTTGAATTGCTGAATCCATTGTAACGCATTTTCTCCATACCATTTTTTAAAATACTCAACTGCTTTGGAAGAGTTCGCTCCTGCAATAAAATTTTCGTACTTTTTTCCGTTATGATTAGATATATGTTTTTTCACATATTTATTCTCTAACGCAATTTTTTCAGCACCTCCATATCTTGTTTTTGGCTTATAAGGACCAGCTGCTTTTTTTAGATAGCCTTTATCCTCTTCTTCCTTATACCGCTTAACTAAATAAGAAACTTTAGTGTACATAAAACGAGTTAATGGAAATTTATCACTACCAAATACTTCTGCCATAGTGCCAATTAGAACTGCATCGGTTATGTGTTCATTTCGTGGCTTTTCACTTTTAGAATCTTTCTCAGGATTAGTAACAATAGGTATTATTTTATCTTCAATATTTACTTTTAATTTTGTAACCAAATCTTTTTTAGAGGGTTGAATAATTGGTTTAACTAACCTAATCTTGCCTGTCAACAACTCTTGTATCATACCTTGCTTTAGATTTTCTGTTTTTTGTAGTTGAGTTTCTAAAGCTTCAATTTCTGAATCCATATCACTTAATATTTGAGCGATTGCTTCTTGTTCTTTAAAATTTGGAATTGGTAAAACTAATTCCTCTATGTCTGAATGAGATAAATGTTTTACAGTAGTACTTGAGGTTATTTCTTCTATATCTTTTAATGGTTTAATCAAAAAATAATAGAAAAATGTTAGGTTTACCTTATTTGAAACTAATCTGCCAATTCTTTGATTTAAAAGTCCTATTCCTTTGTTCCACAAGCAAGGAATAAAATCCCCATCCATTCCTATTAAAACATCTCCATTTTTTACAATATATTCAGATGGAAAATCACTATCCGAATAAAGAACTATTTTTCCATCGTTTTTTAAATCTCTATTTTTTATTAATCTAACACCTTCTTTTTCATTAAAAAAAACAGAGAGAAAAGGGTAACCAACTTGAAAAGAAAGTACTTCTCCCAATCTTTTTAACTTCCACTTTTCTTCAAAACCTTTTAACCGCTTTTTACCAGTTAACAATTCTTGCATTGCACCTTGTTTAATAGCTTTCTTCTTTGATATAACTGTATTTAAGTTTTTGATGAGTAGGACAGTATCGATTAAAACTTCCGCTATTGACTTTTGTTCATTTAATGGTGGTTTAGGAATTAAAATAGTTTTGAGATTTGTTTTAGAAACACCAAACACTTTCATTCCTGTAGTAAGGCGTTTGAAACTGTTTTTAACTAAAATATTTTCACTTATATATGCTTTAAACCCATTAGCAAAATGACCATTTTTGTCTCTAAACAAGAAAGTATGAAGTCCTGAGATTGCTTTCAAACTATTTGAATTAATTACTTCAACACTTTTACCAACACCTTCATAATCTTCAGAAGCATCAGCCATTATTATATCTCCATCTTTAATTAAGCTGTATCTTTTACCCTGAATTTCAGATACAGTAGGCAGTTCACTTTTTAAGTCTAAAAAATGCTTGAAACGAGTATGAATGTCGCCATAATGAATATACTTGATAGGCTCAATTTTAGATAATTGAGCACGAGAATAAGTAGCAGTTGACAAAAATAAAAATGCGTCATCATAAGTTATTAAATCCCAATCCTCTGGAATTACACCTATATCTGTTCGTTTATAGCCTTTTTTTAATTCCATACCATTCCCATTTTTTGTAAATGTTGTGCAACTTTCTTTTGCAATTCTTGAACTTGTTGCTCTACTTTAGGTAATGGGTATTCGTAACGGTTTGCCAACTCCATTATACGGTCAGTTAATCGTTGGCTTATGCGGTCTATTTCGCTATCAATCTTATTTTTTATAATTGTTAACCATTTATCTTCAACAATAAGAATTTTTATTTCCTGTTCTGTTAATTCAGAATATTTGGCATATGCTTTTTGTTTTAATTTTGCGACTTCTTCTTTTAAAGTCTTTTTATTCGCAGTTTCTAAAGACATTAGTTTATCGTAAATGTGAATTATATCATATTCATCTGCATATTCATCGTCTCCTTTTATTTCTTTAAGACGTTTACTCATATAACCTTTAGTAATATTGCCTTTATCATTAATTACTTCATTCAATAAACCTTCATCGCCAGAATGTTCCTCAATGAGTTCAGTCATTTCAGCTGATAATGTATCTAAATAGACTTCAATTGTAGTTACTTCGGTTTTCTCCTTTTTGAAAAATCTATTTATAACCAATTCAAAAGAGATTAATTCGCTTTCAAATTCGCCTTTTCTAATTTTTCCGTTTTTATCTTTTAATGGTGTTGATGTGGCTACCCAACCACCTTCTTTAATTAAAAAACTATCATCTTTTAGTGTTTCATTCCAATAATCCATTAAATGCTGATAAATATCATACGGATTGATTAAGGCTTTGTTTTTATACTGTTTTAATAGGCTTTCAGATATTTCAGCAACTAATTCCTTTGGCTTAGTGATTTCATTAATGTTCCAAAGTTTTGGTTTAGTTTCACTTTCCCATTCGCTATAAACCCTATCTAAAGATTTTCGGTATATTATAAATTCAGCGTGATTAAAAATAGCTTCTTTAATCAATGCCTTAGGTACAACTAAACTTTTATATTGCTCTCTTTTTGTAGGTTGAAACAAATGCTCCTTTAGGTTTGGGTAAACATCCCAATAATTTTGCAAGGCTTCCACATCTCTATTAGGAATATCGCCTAATAAATGAGCTTGGATATCTTGTATATCTTCTTCATCTTGACTATCAATATATCTTGGAATATTAAGATTGTATTCGTTGGCTTCAATCTCTTTATAAGATACCATTCTTGAAAACTTTTCTACTTTCACTTGTTTATTAAAAACATCTACGATTTTATGTAAATCTTGCTCTCTTAAACGGTTTTTGTTTCCATTTTTTATAAAGCTTTTACTAGCATCTATCATAAAAATACCTTTACGAGTTGCTGCGTTTTCTTTGTCTATAACAATAATACAAGCAGGAATACCAGTTCCAAAAAACAAGTTGGCAGACAATCCAATAATCCCTTTAATTAAACCACGTTTTACAATGTTGGTTCTTATAGTTGCTTCTGCATTACCACGGAACAAAACACCGTGAGGTAAAATAACTGCTCCTTTTCCTTTCGTCTTTAAAGAACGGATGATATGCAATAAAAAAGCATAGTCGCCATTTTTATTAGGCGGAATGCCATAACCATCAAAACGCTTATAAATATCACTTTGTGGATTAAAACCATTGCTCCAAGATTTAACTGAAAATGGTGGATTTGCCACACAGAAATCGAAGCGTTTTAATTGGTCTCCATCTTTATGTATTGGCTCTGCTAATGTGTTTCCTTGCACGATATCTTGTACTGCTTCGGGATTATTATGCAATACCATATTCATTTTTGCTAAGGCAACTGTAGCATTGTCTTTTTCTTGACCGTAAATTGTTAATCCGTGAGGTGCTTCATCGTTTACTTTTAAAAGCAACGAAGCTGATCCACAGGCTGGGTCATATACGGTTTGAGATTGCGAAGTGGCTTTATTTACACCTATAATTTTTGCCATTATTCGAGACACTTCCGCAGGCGTATAAAATTGCCCTTTGCTCTTTCCTGCTTCTTTTGCGAAGTGTTGCATTAGGTACTCGTATGCATCGCCCAATAGGTCGTCATCTTCAGCTCTGTTATTACTGAAGTTAAGCGCAGGGTTTTCGAAAATAGCAATTAGTTTGCTTAACTTTTCAATAAGTTCTTTCCCTTTCCCTAGTTTATCTTCGTCATTGAAATCTGCCATTTTAGAGAGCATATCAAATCCGTTTTCCTTATCAATAGGTGCTAAAACTTTTTTGTTGATGTAATCGCCTATACCATCTTTCCCTTTCATTTTAACCAAATCGTTAAAACTTGCACCTTCTGGAATGGTAATTAATGCATCTTCATCATCTGCATACTTGTCTGAAACATATTTTATAAATAGTAACGGAAGAATGTAATCTTTGTATTGAGAAGCATCCATACCACCTCTTAATTCGTCACAACTTTTCCAAAGTGAACTATATAATTCTGATTTTTTAATTGCCATAAATGGTTTTTATAACTTGTTTAGGTTTAATGTTATCAATATTTATTTCTTGTAATTATATCAAGTTGCTAGCAATATCTTTGGGTCAACGTGCAGAATTTGCCCAATTTTGAATAATGTCTCAATACTAGGCTGCTTCCTATTCTGCACATAACCATTAACAGTATTAAAACTTTTGCCTAACTGTTCTGCTAGCCAAACTTGCTTAATACCCTTTTCTTCTAGAACTGCTTTAATTCGGTTCATTCTGTTATATTAAAAGTTTTTAAATATAGATGTTTCAATTGTAAAACACATCGGATAACGTTATGTTTTTATATTCCAATTTTAATTACATTCAATAAAAAAACCGCAAATAGCGGTTGTTTAATATTTAATCCCCCAACTGGTGGACAATTAGGTTTTTTAATCCGTAGATTCTACTTAATAGTACAAATATGAGAACAACACCAATTAAAGGTAGTTATCTCTATATTCTACTACTTCGGTTTAGTTAATTTTCGTTTATACATTCAGCTAATTTTCAGTCAATTTATAAAATTTGAAATGAATTTTATCAGACAAAGTATCATTTACAGTTAGTTCGCTTTTATAATTATTTTCAAATAACTTATACCTTTGCGCACAGTAATATTTATTTCCACTTTCTGTGGTTACAAGACTCAATTCCTTGCTTTCTGCCAATTCTAATTTTGTTTCAGCATCTAGAGTTTCATAATCGAGACAAAACTGAACTCTGGTTCTGTAGATTCCGAAACTAATTTCAGATAAGATTGGTTTGGCAATATTACCACGATATAGCACAGTATCCTTATAAACAATTTCGAACTGATACGTTATTAAGTTATTTTTAGTCGAATTTATTAAGTCGTCATCAGGGATTTTTGCCCCCCAACTTTTAGCAATGTCCTTACTAAGGTATGCTAATTCAGCTTCGTTAAGTTCTGTTTTTGTAATATTCTGCCCGTTAGTAAATAGAAAACTAGCTAAAAGTGAGATTGTTAGTATGATTTTTTTCATAGTATTTTTTATTAGTGATATTTTTGAGAAACGATATCTCCAGCTAAGTGAAGACCTAAGCCTGAATGGTATAATTTATTATTGGTATTAAAACATTTACTACATAAACGATAATCTGCTTCGGCATACGTGTAGAATTTCTCCCTACTTTCTATAATAACATCATAGGATTTAAAACATATAAAACAGTCTATAGTGTAAATTGCATATTGTTTGATTGTACTCCATTCATTAAGGCAATAAGTACCTTTATATTTATCTAAAAATTCCTTTTCTGACATTACAAAATCCTCAATACCGTTAACTGTTTGAGTTTTGAAATATTCGTGAATCATTTCTTCTGCATCGAGGCTTAATTTGCCATTAATTACTATTTTTTTTTGTTTCATAATTGGGTATAAAAAAAGCGAGAGACCATTACTTATCAGTATAGAGGTCTCGCCAGAAACCCTTCCCCAAATAAGAACAGCCCTCGCCATTGCGAGGACGTCCTAACTTTGATTTTGGGGAAATTTAAAACTGGCGAGTTTCTATGTCCGAATCAAAAGCTAAACGCTTTTATATTATTAAATTAATTTATTTCTCTCTCATATTATTTATTTTATTCTTTACAAATTTAAGGATTTATATTTTTAATTGATTGATTTTTAAAGCTGATATGCATTTGTTCTCAATGATTAAAAAAACCTTTTTTGCTATAATGCTATTTTATATTAATACAGTAAAACTATAATACATTAAAATAGTAAAACTGTTTTAATATAAAACTATATTGATGTTAAACTATAAAGTAATAATAAGACTTTGTAGTTTTAATATAATACATCAAAACTGTAATTTATTTCTCCTTCCAATTATTATACCTCAATGCTTCTTTTTGATTTTCAAGGAAGTAGCTATGATAGTCATAGGCTTGTTTCTTAAACTTATTTCTATCTTTTAATACATTTTCATATTCGCTTTTTTCAACTGAATTCTTAACTGCGATGTAAAATGATAGTCCTGCTGTTGAAAGAAAAAAAACATTCAGAATAATCAGATAAAGCAATCTTTTTGAGCTAACTTTTTTATGAATATTCAATAATTCCTTATTATTTTCTCTTGTTTGTGCGTGAAAATTTTCAAAATCGTTTTTAATAATATTACGATTTGATTGTTTCATTGCTTCAAGTTCCGCAATATTAAAATCAACCTTTATACTATTTAACTTTGAAATAGATTTATTTAAAATATCATTTCGGTCCCTTATGACCTTATCGAAATTTGACATTTGCTGAATTAGTACCTCTACCAATTCAGATACTTTTGGTTGGGATTGTTTAGCCATAGTTTTAACGTCTTACTGATTTTCTTTTTCTTGATTTCTTTTTTTCTAAATTTTCATTTTGACTCTCGCCACCACTAAAGGCTAGTTGAGTAATTATTGATTTAAAAATCGAAGCATTTAAACTATAGTCATTTATTACAGATTCTTTATTCCAGTTATTTGAATTTCTCGATATTTCATTTTCGTTAGAAAACAATTTATTAAGTTTCAAATTCCTATCTACTTCACTTGCCTTTAAATTAGTTCCTGAAGCATCGTGAATAAATCGATAACCTTGAATGTTACCTTGTTTATTAATAGTAGGCAAAACTTGAATCCCAAACTTTGCCATATCTTTTTGATAAGCAACGAGGTTTTTAGGCTTACCTTTTAAAACTAAGTAATGCGCTTTTTTGATTATACTTCTTACTTCTTTTGTAAATTCTTTTTGTTCACGCTCTCTAGTTTCCTTTATGTCTTTAGCTGATGTCCATCCGTATTCCAGAGCCATCTTATGTGCAGCGTCTTGTGCCTTTTTACTAATAAAACTATCATTTATTAATTTGCCATCTGATTTCACACGATTTAGTAAAATATGTAAGTGCTTATGGTCTTTCTCAGTATGTATAAAGGCAATAAATTGATTTGATTTAGGATCTAGATTCATTTCCTTTAAGAAACCTTTTGTTAGTTCCTTTAACTGGTAGTCTGACATACGACTACTATCTTCAATAGTTGGCGATAAAACAATACTTATAGTGTTGTTCTTACATTTTAAATTTTGATTTTGAAAGATAGCCATATCAGAATACAGTTCTTTTGGTGTTACTCCAGAAAGACCATTACGCAAAAGTTCATATCCTTTATCTTCATTAACCACATAATGAAAAAGCGCAGTTCCGCCTGGGCAAGATTTTGCTTTACTTATCATTTCAATTTATTTAAATGTTCTCGTATAAGTTTGGCTGTATCTATCGAAGTTTCTTTAACTCCAGTAACATCTCCTAATTTGAATAAGTTACCTATTCTTCTAAAATTATCTCCAAACTTATTTAGCTGTTTATAAACTTCAATTTCATCATAAGTAAGCTTATAAGTCAAAGGATAATCTAGCGCAATATTTCTTAGGTATTCTGAAACTGAACATCCAGTTTTATATGCTTTATGTTTAATTATAAGATGTTCTGTGAGCGTAACTCTAAATTCTATTTTCTTGTTTTTTTTCATTTTATCTCTTTAAAAATTTTGCGACCTTCGGGATGAAAAACGTGATGTTAATGTGCTGACAAAATGAAATTTGTCAGGACATTGACACCTCTCGATATATTTTACCCATAAAAACTAGCGTCTATATGCCATTAAGTAATCATTAACATCATTATATTTTTTGAATTTTAAGCTTTCATTTAAGAACTCTCTTTTACAATTTTCTTGAATCATTTTTGTCGCTTTAATACCAGATTCATCATTATCGAAGAACGTCTTAACAGTTGTGTAATTTGGTAATACTTCAATTGTGTTTTTTACTATTGAAGTCGAATTTGTTATTATGAAATCTTCATTTTCTTTATGGGGCATTAAAGTCAGGTACGATATAAAGTCCAAAAAACCTTCAAATAAATTCAAGGTATTAGAATCATTTTTGATGGTTGTGATTGCTTTAACAAATAAGCAACTCTGAAAAATTTTATTTCTTGTTTCATAACCTCCAAGGTCATTTTTAAATGCAATAGTATAAAAGGGTTTTAGCCTATTATCACTTTTAGATTTTTTGGCGTTGTTTGAGTTTGCTTTTTGAATATTTAAATAATGTAATTCAATACAGTACTTCCTTGCAGTTGAAACGTCAATCTTTCTTTCGTGTAAATAACTAATCAATGTCGCTTTTTGGACTCTCCGTTCACTAACAATTTCATAATTTCGAATTGTTTCGATATTCGATTTTTTTGGCTTTTGAAAAGAAAAAGATTTATTTTCCAATAGTTTTAGCGCCTCACTAATTGAGCACATCTTTAACCTAATCATAAAATCAAGTGTGTTACCACCTTTTCCTTCGCCGTGGTCGAACCATTTATTAATTTTTGAGCATACTTTGAATGAAGGTGTGGTTTCATCCCGAAATGGACTAAAAAACCAAACATCATACTTAATCCGTTTTACAGGATGAAAATTGAGTGATGCCATCAACTCAACTAAATCTAATTCTTTTGCAGTTTTGCTATTCATATCTTTTTCTTTTCAACAGCATTTTTATTGATTTTCACACTACTTGTTTATTTATTGTAGGTTAACCTTATTGTAGAGCACTTGAAACACCTATGATTACTACACTTAACAGAAGTTAATCACACAAAATGACGAAGTTCTAAAATGGCTATCACACAAATTGACGAAGTTCATCACACAAAATGACGAAGTTCAGCGTCTCAATCACACATATCTTTTTTTTAGTGTGTTTTGGATTTTGCAACTCCTTTAACACCAACTTCTTTGAGTATTATTTTGTTCAATAAGTTTTTGATATCAGCTTTAGTTTTTTTGCCAGAAGTATAATCATCATCTAATCTTAAAAACCGTGAGTATGCTTTATCAATTTTACCTGATTGAGCAATTGATTCAGAATAATCTAATGCCTTTGTGTCCATCTGATTTGAATAGAAGCGATTTAAGAAGTTATAAACAAAAATGTACTGTTTGCTATCAATACCTCTATACTCATCTTTAACTTCTGTGTTTCTATGGAATTTAAAGGTTATTGAATAATAAGTACTTCCTCGTTTATGTAGCTTAAAACTAAAGTAGACATCTGCTCTTTTTTTTAGTTCTTGTTTAGGGTCTTCTAAAAAACGTGTTCTTAAATGAGATATTTGTTTATATTTTTCTCCTGTATTCATTAAAAGCCTAAATTCTTCAATCGTACATTCAAAGCCACCTTTATCAATCCATCTACAACAAAGCTCATACATACACTTAGCAGGATTTGTTGTAAGACTTATAGCTATTGTTTTTTGAAAGCTTGTGTAACCACCACCTATATAACAGAAAAACCTGCAAGCTGACGATGGCACCCAAAAAGAAATATATTCAGAATTTCTTTCGTAGGTTAAACCACTTACCAATGAAGTTGCCGAATCGAATATCTTATCAGCTCTATTACCATTAGGTATATTCATTTCGAACTCAACTTGTTTTGAACCTAAAGATTTTATAGCATTTTTGATACGATGATAATTACGATGTTTATCTAAAAGCTTTAACTCCACAATAACTTCTTGCTCTTTATAATTTTGATTCAAATCCTTAGACATAACCTTTTGAAGTTGGTCTAAAACTGTGTAGATAATATTCTTCTCTAACGTCGATAGAGCAAAACGAGCAGTTAAAATATGATTAGGCTTTTTTATGAACCGTGTGGCTTCTTCTTGATTTTTTTTCTTTAAATAAGAAGCTTTCATCTTCTATTTTTTAAAGAATAATCAAACGCTTCTTGCTCAATTTCATCAATAGATTTTTGAGGATTTTGAAGTAACCAAGCTTCTAACTTGTCCCTATCGAAAAAAATAGCTTTTCCATTTGGCTTACTGTGAGGTACGATTTTCCCAGATGTAAGCTTATACATATAACTGGAAGAATAATTTGAATACTGACAAGCTTCGTCAAACGAAAGCACCCTCTTGGATGCAATTAAAAGTTTTTCAATTCTATCGAGTCTTTCATCTAATTGTAGTGTGTTCATTTCCTAATTTTTTTAAATTAATGATGAACAATTGCGCAATTGTTTCTGATTTTGTTTGATATCTGAAAACAAACCTATAACAAAGGAAAACTACTGACTAAATGTTTGAGAACATTGAAATGTTTGAGAAGATTGAGCTACTTAAGACTCTGAAAAATAGTCTTTTGTGATTTTAAATTCTTTTAATAATAATTTTAGTTTTTTATTTCTAGTCTGGTCATATTTAACTTTATTCATATATATACTCCAGTATTTTTCAATATCGTTATCTTCAATGTAACTCGAACGGTCTCTATCAAACTTAAAAATATTATTTCTACAAAGTGATTTTAGTTGAAGTTTAGTAATTAATCCAGTATTGACTAAAGCAAAAAGAATTCTAAGACAATCACTTCCTGTCGTAAAAGTAAAATGAATAGAACCTTTGTTCAATTTATCAAAATTTTGATTCAAAAAAGATTCCAAAATTTCATTTTTTGGGTAAGTAAACATTGATAATGCTTTGTGCGCTATGACCTTATTATTAATTAGGTTGCTTTTAATCAGTTCCTCTTCTAAATTAGGTTTAAATTCAAAAGAAATTTTCTCGCTTTCAACATCTTTTACTAAAGTTTTTAAATTTGATTGATTAAGAAGCAAGTAGCGATGTGGTAAATTGGCTTTTTGATTGTTACGGATTTCAATGCTCTTTATGGCAAAAACAGAACTATTTACAATTGGAAGTATAAAAGTCATAGAAAAAACAGCCATTGATTGATTAAAGCTAATTATAAAGTAACAGCCAATAAAAAATATTAACCACAATAAAATAGAGTATTGAAGTACTGGGTTTTTCTGTGTTTCAGAAGAGGCCTTTAAGGCTAACTCAACGTATGCATTTACTAATTTCATAACTTAAAGTGTTAAATTTGGTATTAATTCAGATGCTTCTTTCATCTTACTATCAATTATTCTCGTATAAATTTCCGTGGTTCTAATCTCTTTGTGTCCAAGTCGTTTTGAAACCGTATAAATATCTGCTCCGTTCTCCAAAAGTAAAACGGCATTCGTGTGTCTGGCACTATGGAAAGTAATATGCTTTGTGATTCCTGCTCGCATACACCATCTTAAAATTTCGGCATTAAAGTGAGCACCATATTTTAATCCCTTAAAGACCTTATTCGCTTCTCCAGTTCGTTCTCCTAACAAAGAACGTGCTTGGTCAGAAATGTAAAGATATTCTAAACCGTCTGTTTTCTTCTGACGAAATATTACACGACAACCAGTATCTTCATCCCGAACTTCCGACCATTTAAGTTTGTCTATGTCGCTCCAACGTAAGCCACTTAAACAACTAAAAATGAAGGCATTCTTTAAAACTTGATACTTACAATCAGCTTTTGCTAAAGCTTGCAGTTCAGAATGAACTAAATATTCTCGTTGAGACTCGCCTTGGTCAAAAGATTTTATCTTTTTAGTAATGTCATCTGAAAGAAAACCATCCTCAAAGGCTTGACGTAATGCTGCTTTGAATTTATTAAAATAAGTGTACTTAGAATTTTGCGAAAGTGCAATTCCACTTTTAGTAACACTCTTAGAATCTAAAAAGCGCTTAAAACCCTTAGCAAATTCATCATCAACGTTATCGAAAGTCAATGTTGGCGAACAATAGCGTTCTAAATGCTTTCCTGCTGCATCCCAATTACCATAGTTACCCTTACTCTCATTACGTTCATTTTTAAGCTCATTGTAATAATCTAGAAATCTAGTTTTAGACTTCTTATCATTCTTAATGCTATGCTTGCCCTGAAAATATTCGGATTTCCTGATGGATAAAATCTGATTAGCTAACTGAACCGTTTCCTTATCTTTCTTTTTATCAATAGCAGTTTGCGGTTCTTGAAGTGTGTAGAGCTTTAGATACTCAAAACTTCTATTGTGTTTCATTGTTCCGTTCTTATCTACATAAGAACCATCATAAAACTCAATGTACCAGCTAAATTTACCGCTACTTAATTTTTTCTTCTTTAGACTAATTTGCATATGAGATGTATTTACTACACCTTATATGTCAAAAAAAGAAACGAGGTGTATTTTAGATGTAGTAAAAGTAATAAAAATAGTTATACAAAGGAAAGTGTAAATTGTATAAAATAGCCTTACGCACCGTTTTTATTGAATTTATTTGACATTAACTTCTTTTGTTTTCCTTTGTTACTTCCCGATACAAAAATTAGCAAAAATATTCCCCAACAAATCATCGTTAGTAATTTCACCGGTAATCTCTCCAAAGTGATATAAAGCTTGACGGATATCTATGGCTAACAAATCGCCAGAGAGTCCAGTTTCTAGTCCGTGTTTAACTTTATCAATTTCTTCAAAAGCTTTTAAAAGGGCATCATAGTGGCGGGAATTTGTAACAATAGTGTCATTATTTCTCAATGCACCTGTGTTTACAAAATCAAGCAAAGTGCTTTTAAATGCTTCAACGCCTCTACCCGTTTTGGCAGAAATAAAAAGTATATTTTTGATTGAAGACTGAAAATCGACAATTGAAGATTTAAGATTTTCAATCTCCTTTTCTGAAAGCTTATCAATTTTATTAAATATTACAATAAGGTTTTTAAGAGGATATTTATTCTTTATTTTTTCAATTTCAATCAAAGTACCATGAGCAATTCCCCCTTCGGGGGTTAGGGGGCTTATATAGACTACAACCTGCGCCTGCTCTATTTTCTCAAAAGTTCTCTTAATACCAATACTTTCCACAACATCTTTTGTTTCTCTTATTCCTGCTGTATCTATAAATCTAAAACCAATTCCTCCAATAGAAATTTCATCTTCTATGGTATCTCTTGTTGTTCCCGCAATTTCAGAAACTATGGCGCGCTCTTCATTTAAAAGCGCATTTAACAGGGTTGATTTTCCAACATTGGGCTCGCCTACTATTGCCACCGGAATTCCGTTTTTTATTACGTTTCCAACCGCAAAAGAATCTATTAAACGTTTTAAAACAAAAGTGATGCGCTCTACTAACTCTTTAAATTGACTTCTATCTGCAAACTCTACATCTTCTTCAGCAAAATCCAGTTCCAATTCAATTAATGATGCAAAATTCAACAATTCTTCACGCAATTTTGCAATTTCAGAAGAAAACCTACCACGCATTTGTTGCATTGCAATTTGATGGGACGCTGCATTATCACTCGCTATTAAATCTGCCACAGCTTCGGCTTGACTTAAATCCAGTTTTCCATTCAAAAATGCCCGCAAAGTAAACTCCCCTGCATTTGCCATTCTACAGCCTTCTCGAAGAAATAATTGAATAATCTCCTGTTGTATATAGTTTGAACCGTGGCATGATATTTCAACAACGTTTTCGCCTGTATAAGAATTGGGGTCTTTAAATACAGACACCAACACCTCATCAATGGTAATGGCGCCATCTACTATATGCCCTAAATGAATGGTATGGGTTTTCTGTTGCCCCAATAGCTTTCCAGAAACAGATTTAAATTGCTTTTCTGCAATAGAAATAGCCTCGTTTCCAGACAAACGAATAACGGCAATTGCCCCAGCACCTGAAGGCGTTGCTAATGCTATTATGGTATCTTGATATATCATGCTGCAAAAATAATGAATTTGATAAGTTAACTTCTTAAACAAATGACAGAAATGCAATTTGAGACAACAATGGAACATTTGTTGTTTCTATTGGAACATATGACGGACACAAACAATTCGTAAAAAAATAACTTTGCAACATTAACTTAAATAATGTTATTATGCTAAAAAAGAAAATTGCACAATTATTATTTTTATCACTAGCCCTATTAGCAACTGCCTGCAGTAGTGATGGAGGTAGTGATGAAGAAATGAAAGAAGAAAAAGATACTGTAAACCCTACTATTAGTTGTCCTGCCAATATCAATGAAACTGTTGATGTTTTTTCAAGTGGTAAGGAAATTACATTTACAGATCCCATTGGAACAGATAACTTGGAAGGTGCTGTAACCACCCAGACGGCTGGTATAAAATCTGGTAGATTTTTCCCTATTGGGACTACTACCAATACATTTGAAGTTAGGGATGCAGCCGGTAATACGGCTTCATGTAGTTTTGATGTCATTATTACTAAAGATGCTCCCTCGGCAAGTTTACCTTATTTTATAGATATTAACCCTACTCCTACTGGCAAAAAATGGACTAAGGTTGAAAATTTATCTGATGAATTTGAAACAGCTTTTGATGACGCGAAATGGCACAGGGACCCTGCAACGGATGGTTTTGGCTGGATTGGACGTGCACCTGGTTTATTTGAACCTGATAATGTAACTGTTAACGGGGGCAATTTAACTGTAACCGTTGATAAACTTGCCGCCCCACAAACCATAGGAACACATACTTATACCCACGGCGGTGCTATTGTGCGATCAAAAGCTAAGGCAAAACAAGGACACTATTTTGAATGTAGAATGCAAGCCAATAAAACTGTGATGTCATCTACGTTTTGGATTGCCTATAAACAAAATTGCAATACGGGCCCTCAAAGGAAACTTGAATTGGATATTCAGGAATGTGTGGGACGTTTTAGTGGCGACCCTGTAAAAGATCCTTGGGCCGTAAATTATGATCATATCTATGCTTCTAATACATGGAGACACAAGCAGTCTTGTGATGTTAGTGAATCTGTACAAAGTCCTGGTAAGACGGTTTTAGACGAAGACAACCACTCAAGATTTTTTGTGTATGGATGCTGGTGGAAATCGCCAACTGAAATTTTATTTTACTTAGACGGTAAATTATCGCATAGCATTACCAACCCTCCTGCCGATTTTGATTTGGAAGGGCATATTACTATGGCTATTGAAACCTATGGATGGAATCCTATAGATGCTGCTAATATATTTGAAACAGCCTCTGCAGATGATAGATCGACCAAATATGACTGGGTAAGAACTTGGAAGTTGGATGATGAATAAACTTCTGAATGATAAATCGTGAAAAACCAAAAAACGCTGAACCAAATGGTTCAGCGTTTTTTTTCTATTCTCTATCGTCTATTCTCTATTCTCTATTGTCTATCCTCTACCGTCTATCGTCTATCGTCTAATCTAAAAAGTCTTCAACTAAATAAATACCATCTTGCTTTATTTCTATTTGGCGCTCCCTATATAAACTTCCAACGGCTTTTTTAAAGCTCTTTTTACTCATTTGAAGTTTGTTTTTTATAGCCTCAGGGTTAGATTTATCCGTTAAATTTATAAATCCGTTATTATCTTGTAATTCTTGTAAAATACGTTCAGAATTAGGCTCAATATTTCTATAACCTATTTTCTCTAAAACAATATCCAATTTATTTCCGGGTCTAATCTTTTTAACAATGCCCTTCATTTTATCCCCTACACTAATATCTTTAAAAATGTTGTCCTTAAAGATAAGTCCAGTATGTTTTTTGTTCACGATAACATTCCAACCCAAATCTGAAGGATGTGACACAATTAAATCGACTTCTTCAAATTCTTTAACGGTTAATTCCCTGTTATCTAAAAATCGATTGGTCTTACTTGAAGCCACTAATCGTTCGGTTTTTTCGTCCAGATAACAATACACCAAATACCAACCGCCAGGTTTCATTTTGAAGGCTTGTTCCATAAACGGACAAAATAATTCCTTAACCATTCCCCAATCTAAAAAAGCACCAAAATCGGTGACCTGATTACATCTTAACAATGCAAATTCGTCTTTTTTGATATAGGGCATATCTGTTGATGCCACCAAACGTTCTTCGTTATCCAGATAAACGAAAACATCCAATTTGTCCCAAATTTTGAATTCTTTTGGTACATATCTGTTTGGGAGTAATACTTGATGATCATCATCATCAACCAAATACATGCCGTGATCTGTTTCTCGAAGTATTTCAAGGGTATTTATTTGTCCTAATTCCATAGTCTGCAAAGTTATAACATTAGGCTTTCACTACTAAATTAATAAGCATAAAAAAAGCGCTACTAAATTGTAACGCTTTTGAATATGATATCGATTCTCTCCTAGTAAACAGACTCTTTACCAAAATGTTTGGTTAGTAAATAATATACTACGGCTCTGTATTTGTTACGGTTAGATTGTCCGTATTGCTCCATTACCTTAGCTATACCTTCATCTAATTTAGCGCCATCGCTCAATCCTAATTTTTTAATTAAGAAGTTGTTTTTTACTGTATCCAACTCAGAAGCATCTGAACCAGAAACCGTTGCAGCATCAGCATTGTAAATTGATGGTCCGCAGCCAATGGTAACTTTAGTTAACAAATCCATGTCGGCATTAACGCCACATTTGTCTTTTAAATCTGCAGCATATTTTGCAATAAGCTCGTCACGTTTACTCATGATAAAAAGTGTTTTTAGGTTAATAATTACTATCTCTAAAGATAACTATTTTTTAGACACGTTAACATTTGTAAAGTCACATTAACGCTGTTTTATGAATTTAAAATATTCTAATAATATCTCGTCATTCAGGTTTTTAGGTGTAAACACTTCCAATAATTTTGGGGTATCTGAATCTTCAAAAAATAAACTTAATTGATCTGTTAATTGGTTTTTTTCGGAAGCAGAAACATATTCAAAATTATACATCTTGCATAAATGTTCTGCAGTTAATTGATGATTGGTTTCAAAATAGGTGTCAAAATTCTCGGTGTTTTTATGTCCAGGAAGAATTCTAAAAATGCCGCCACCTTGATTGTTCACAACTATAATTCTAAAGTTATCTGGGATATAATTATTCCAAAGCGCATTGCTATCGTAGAGGAAACTTAAATCCCCGGTTATAAAGGTCGTTTGTTTTTCATTGGCTACAGCACATCCAATTGCTGTTGAAGTACTGCCATCTATACCACTAGTACCCCGGTTACAATACACTTCTATCGTTTTATTAATGGTGAATAATTGTGCGTAACGAATTGCAGAACTGTTTCCTAATTGCAAAACTGTATTACTAGGAATTGATTTTAAAACCGTATCAAAAACAGAAAAATCACAAAACGGAATTTCGTTTAAATACTGTTCGTGCTTCTTTAGTCGGTCTTGCTTTACTTTAGTCCAAATGCTTTTATAATCGCTTTTCTTATAATGGGAAATCATTGGTAAAAAGGACTCTAAAAATTGTTGGGCCGAAGTTTCAATATGTTTTGTTAAGCTGAAAAACGTATCGTTTGCTTTCTTTTGATCAATATGCCAATGCTCTTTTGGTTTGTATTTACGTAAAAGTGCCTTTATTTTTTTTGAAACAATTAAACCACCAAAAGTCAATAAAATATCTGGTTGCAATTGTTTTTGTTCATCTTCTGAAAGTGGCGCGATTATTTGATCGATGCTCGGGAAAAAGCTTTTCTTATGTAAGTTGGATGTAGTTTCGGTAAATACGATAACACTTTCATCTTTATAGAATTCACTCAATAATGCTTTATCAATTTCATTGGGATGGTTAGCCCCAACTAAAATCATTTTTTTTGAAGCCGCAGTCCAATCTTCGTAACAGTCTCTTAAAATATGGTTGTCGATACCATTATTATCTTTAAAGTTGAATTCAACCACCTCGGGAGTTACAGAAAGCTCGCTAACCGTTTCATATAAAGGTTCATCAAAAGGAATATTGATATGAACAGGACCATTTTTAAATTTCGCTAAATTAATAGCTGTATTTATTTCAACTTCGTTATAATCTTGAATCCCTTTTTGCAGTCCCAAAAAACGTTCTAACTTATTTTCAATATTTTTCATGATAGGCAACTCTTCATGAAGTGGCACATTTTTTTCATCCTTTAAATCCAGCTTTAAATTTGCTGAATATAAAATGTGATTCTTAAAAACGTTTTTCTGGTTGATGGTTTGTCCATCGCCAATACCGATTAAATGTTTTGGTCTATCTGCCGACAAAACCACCAATGGAATATCACTGTAAAAAGCTTCGGCAATAGCAGGATAGTAATTTAACAATGCACTTCCAGAGGTACAAACTACTGCCGTTGGGGCTTTTATTTGTTGTGCAATACCCAGCGCAAAAAAGGCTGCACAACGCTCATCTACAATACTATAGCATTTAAAAAATGGATCGTTGGTAAAACCAATGGTTAATGGTGCATTTCGGCTTCCAGGAGAGATAATAATATGCTTGATGTTTTTCGCTTTGCACAACTGAATAACGGTTTGTGCCAACGGAATTTTAGGATATGTCATTTAGTTTTAAAAAAATCTAAACGCTAAATTAAGAAATAGCAATCAAACAACTTTAATTACAACACCTTTTTAATTACCATAGATTTTGAAACCGTTTCCTCCCACTCACTTTCCGGGGCGGACGTTTCTGTAATGCCACCACCAACATAAATAAAAGCTTTATCATCCTTAATTTGTACACAGCGCAAATTCACGTAAAGTTGTGTCGATTTTCTTTTTAAAGTGTATGCTCTGTTTTCAATATTACGTTTCCCAGTTCTAGGTTTTAAATCGGTTTCAAAATTCAACTCGCCTAAAAACCCAGTATAGAATTCACGATTATAATCTTCATTTTTTAAGATAAATTCTTTTGCGGCCACTTTAGGTAAACCACAAACCGCAGGTGTTGGATGCAGACTTCTTAATAAGGCTTCAAACTTTAAAGTCTGTAGATTGAGTGTGCCTTTTATTTGGGTTCTTAAATGCAACAAATTTCCAGCTTTAACGGTTTCTAGTTCTGAAACTTTTATATTTTCGACTGTCGATTTGATGTTATCTAAAATAAAATCAGTCACAAATTGTTGTTCTTGCAATTCTTTGTCTTTCCAAATTACTTCTCTTGTGCCGTTGTAATTCTGAGTTCCCGCCAATGCCATAATGGAAAATTGTCGTCCTTCTATTTTCAGTAATGTTTCTGGCGTTGCGCCCAACCACAACCCCACTTTTGGATGGTACCAACAATACACAAATGCTGAAGCATAGTTTGCTAAAAGGTTTTTAAATATTGAAATGGGGTTTTTATTCTGAAGTGTTACGGCTTCTTGACGTGATACTACAACTTTTAGGAATTGGTCATTTTTTATAGCTTCAACACCTTTTTTTACGAGGTTGATGTGGTGTTCCTTAGATGCTTTGTGCGTTCCTACCTGTGCAGAAATGATAGGCTTGCGAGAAATATCAACTGTTTTTGACACGACACCATCTATGGATAAAACTTCAGAACTTTCTAGAGGAAATAAAACACTATTCTTTCTATCATCAAATGGAGAAAATACAAATCCACTTTCTTCAAAATGTTTTGTAATGTGTAAGGCATCATCCTTTTGAAGTATAGTTTTTACGTTTATGGTATTCGGTTTTCTATAAACAACAAAGGGCAATTGGCTTTTAAGCTGTTGTTCTAAACGGTTAAAAAAAATCTCCAATGCTCTTAATTTTTTCTGGGTAGCGCAATGGTGGTCAACTTACAAAGCGAAATAAGGTTATCCTCCTCATCGGTAACCCGTATTTCCAACAATTGCGTGGTCCTACCTTTGTGCAGATACACCGCTTTTGCATATACATAACCTTCCCTAACACTTTTTATATGATTTGCTGAAATCTCGATGCCACGAACAAACATTTTATCGCTATCCATTAAAACCAATGAAGCAAAACTACCAATAGTTTCAGCCAAAGCTACAGTAGCTCCTCCATGTAACACGCCATCTGGTTGGTGTAATTTAGAAGTAACCAACATTCTACCTACTACAAAATCGTCGCTCACATCTACAAACTCAATTCCCAAATGTGATATTAACGTGTTTTGACTTATGGCTTTGAAACGCTCAAAAATGGTTTCTTTTGAAATTTGCATAGACATCGTTTATTTTTAAAGGCGTGTAAAAATACAAAATGCTTGCATAAATTAGAACGAATAATTAAAGAGATTCCCGCCGGCACAGGAATGACAAATATGGATGCATCAACTTTGGATTAATAACTGCGTTAGTTAGAAGAATACAAAGGTTGTTAAGTAAGATTTCAAATTGAACATTTTTTTTTTAAGGACGGAATAGAAAAAGAGTCTGAAGGATTCAAACATATAGATATGCCAAGTATTAATACGGTCCTGAAAGGGTCGAACAAACACGAATTGAGCCTATAAAGATGTCCTCCTTTGGGATAAACAAAAAACAACTTCAGCAAGATTGGAAAAGTAACTATCAAATAGACATTTTATATTTGCCTTACCATTACAAAGCCATGAAAGCAAAACCACCCAATAACGTATTTTACAACGAACGCTTAAATGTAATTATTGAATACATCAATAACCATTTGGATGGTAAAATTGACATAAAAACATTGGCGGAACTTTCCTGTTTTTCGCCCTTTCATTTTCATAGGATCAGCAGAGCGCTTTTAGGCGAGCCCATTGGAAAATATATTTCCAGAACACGGATTGAAACTGCTGCAAGACTATTGCGTTATTCAAAATTAACTATTGAAGCTATTGCTTATAACGTTGGGTTTGAAACACCTTCATCATTATCTAAAGCTTTTAAAACTCATTTTGGGATTACTCCCAGCGCATACCGAAAAGATAAATCATTCACCATCAAAAAAACGAATATCATGAAAACAACACTAAACATTAAAAAACCTAAAATCCTAGAAATTGAAGACAAAAAATGTTTGTACATCCGACTGCAAGGTGCATACCAAACCTTGGATTATGCAAGTGCTTGGAAAAAGTTATGGCGACAAGTAAAAGCGCAGAAATTATTTACCAAAGGCATTCAACATATTGGTTTGCCGCACGATGACCCAAAAGTTACCGACGAAAAAAACATAAGATATGATGCCTGTTTAATAATTCATAAAGATGCTAAACCAGTTGGGGATATTGGCGTAAAAACTTTAAAAGGCGGCAAATTTGCCATGTTTTTATACCAAGGGTCTTATAAAAATTTTGAACAGGTGTATAACTATATGTTCAACGATTGGTTAACGACTACCGATTTTGAATTACGCGACGAACCTGTTAGAGAACGCTACATTAGTAATCCAGAACGTGTTGCTGAAGAAAAGTTAAAAACTGAATTTTACATTCCAATTAAGTAACTTACTGGTTAAATAGTTATTGGGTTATTAGGTTATTTTGTCGTAATGCCTTAATAACCCAATTATCATGAACTTAATAACCCAAAAACTAGACCCGCTCAATATGCGCACCAATAGCTTTTAAACGTTCATCTATATTCTCATAACCGCGATCTATTTGTTCTATATTTTGAATGGTAGATGTGCCTTTTGCAGAAAGGGCAGCAATTAATAAAGAAACTCCAGCTCTAATATCAGGAGATGTCATTTTTGTTGCCTTTAAAGTAGATTTAAAATCGTGACCAATAACTGTTGCACGATGTGGATCGCAAAGAATAATTTTTGCGCCCATGTCTATCAATTTATCCACGAAGAACAAACGACTTTCGAACATTTTTTGATGTATCAAAACACTTCCTCTTGCTTGTGTGGCAACCACAAGAATAATACTCAATAAATCTGGTGTAAACCCAGGCCACGGCGCATCGGAAATTGTTAAAATAGAGCCATCAATAAAATTTTGTATTTCGTAACCATTGGTATGCGCTGGAATATGAATATCATCGCCTTGCTTTTCAACAGTAATCCCTAGTTTTCTAAACACATTAGGAATTACGCCTAAATCGTCCCAACTTACATTTTTAATGGTCAATTCACTTTTAGTCATTGCCGCGAGACCAATCCAACTTCCTATTTCAATCATATCAGGAAGCATCGTGTGGTCTGTTCCGCCTAAACTTTCAACACCATCAATAATCAACATATTAGAACCAACACCACTAATTTTTGCGCCCATTCTATTCAGCATTTTACATAATTGCTGTAAGTAAGGTTCGCAAGCTGCGTTGTAAATTGTGGTTTGTCCTTCTGCCAAAACAGCTGCCATCACGATATTTGCAGTACCTGTTACCGAAGCTTCCTCCAATAACATATAAGCGCCCTTTAGCTTTTTAGCTTCAACACCGTAAAATTGTTCTTCTTTACTATAGCCAAATTTTGCACCTAGTTTAATAAGTCCTTCAAAATGTGTATCCAATCTACGACGACCAATTTTATCGCCACCTGGTTTCGGGATATATCCTTTACCAAAACGCGCTAATAAGGGACCAACAATCATGATAGATCCACGTAATCCTCGACCATCAATTTTAAATTGATCGGATTCTAAATATTTTAAATTAACGTTATCTGCCTGAAATGTATATGTTCCTTTGGAAAGATTTTCAACTTTAACCCCCAATTTTTTTAATAAGTTGATAAGCTTGTTAACATCAATAATATCTGGAATGTTATTAATGGTAACTTTCTCTGGAGTGAGCAATACCGCGCATAAAATTTGTAATGCTTCATTTTTAGCACCTTGAGGTTGAATGCTGCCTTTTAGCTGGTGACCTCCTTCAATTTTAAATGTTCCCATAGGTAAACTTAGTAACGTTTTCTTTGACGATTGTTAGAATTGCTTTTCTTCTTTTTGCTGCCGGAATTGCTGCTGTATTTACCTTTGGTGCGCATTAAATTGGTAGCATCTGATAATTCCTCTTTAGAATTTCTCAAATCTATTTTACCACCTGAGAGTTCGTATAAGTGATTAAAGATTACTGCATCTTCAACGGTATCTTTATTCCAGTTTAAGAAACATTTTTTCATGTGGTTTGCAATAGTGTAAAGCAAAGCTTCTTTTAGTTCCCCTTCTTCCCATGTATTTGCAACATCTATCATTGTTTTGATATTATTGCCGTAAAAACGATATTTTGGATGATTTTGGGGATATTCCAAAGTTTCAGGACGTGCGTAAATTTCTTCTTTATTCGGAATTGGGTATGGCGATTCTACATCCAATTCAAAGTTGGCCATGATGAACAACTGATCCCAAAGTTTATGTTGAAAATCTGGAACATCACGCAAATGTGGTTGCAAATTACCCATTACAGATATAATGGCTTTGGCTAATTTTTCGCGCTCTTCCTTGGTTTCCCTAGATTTAGCATGGTTTATCATTTTTTGAAGATGACGTCCATACTCTGGAATTATTAAATGCTCTCGCTCTGTATTGTACTCTAAATTATCAATCAAAATTATAAGTGTGGTATTTAAATTCTATGAAGTTGCAATGCTGCAAAATACGAAAAAAAACTAAAGGCTAATAACTCCTTCAATCTTTTCTGCTACCTCTTTATATTTATCAATGACAGCATCTGGATTTTTCATCATCACATTAATGGAAACACTAGTATATTTCGCGTTTTTGGATGCAACTGTATGTATTACAGCACCCATATTGTCAAAAAGAGATTCTACTTTAGTAATTTTTGTAGTGTCTGTTTTAACGATAAACTTGTACAAATACTCACTAGGCCATAACGCAGTATCGTATAACTGTGCTTTTAGTTTTTTGTAAAATTCATCTGGATTTGGAGGTATGCTCATAACCTATTTTTAAGCTGCAAATATAAGGTTTACTTTCCATTTTTTTTATAGCAGTTAAATTCCGATTTTTACATTTAAATTCAAATCATTTTAAATATCAAAAAAATTGTAATTACTGGTGGCCCAGGAACTGGGAAATCTACTATCATTAACGAATTAATAAGAAAAAATTATACCTGTTTTGAAGAAATATCGAGACAGGTAATTATAGATGCCCGAAAAGAAGGCATTGACCAATTATTTTTAACCAATCCATTATTATTTAGTGAATTACTTTTAAAAGGACGGTTAGAACAATTTCAAACTTCGGAAACTTTAAAAAGTGATATTGTTTTTTTTGACAGAGGCATTCCAGATGTTTTGGCATATATGAATTATATAGGAGATCCTTATCCTGATCATTTTATCCAAACCACAAAAAATGCTGTTTATGATACGGTTTTTATCTTAAAACCATGGGAAGCTATCCATAAAAATGATACTGAACGTTATGAAAGTTTCTCCCAAGCAAAAGACATTCACAACCATTTATTAAAGACATATACGGATTTCAATTACACACCAATCGATGTGCCTTTTGGAGCTATTGAAGCACGTACCAATTTCATTTTAAACACTTTAATTTAGAATGTCCCAACACCCGTTAAACATATTAGAGCGTTATTGGAAATTTACTTCGTTTCGACCGTTACAAGAAGAAATTATCAATGCCGCAATTGAAGGTGAAGATACCTTTGCCCTATTGCCTACTGGCGGAGGAAAATCATTGTGTTTTCAAATTCCAGCGCTAGCAAAAGAAGGGATTTGTATTGTAATTTCCCCACTAATTGCACTTATGAAAAACCAAGTTCAAAACTTGAATGACAAAGGCATTAAGGCTATTGCACTAACTAGCGGTATTCGTTCGAGCGAAATAGATACGCTTTTAGATAATTGCATTTACGGGAATTATAAATTTTTGTACCTCTCCCCTGAAAGACTTGAGCAAGAATTGGTGCAAGACCGTATCCGTCAAATGAACGTAAACCTTATTGCTGTTGACGAAGCACATTGTATCTCGCAATGGGGCAACGATTTTAGACCTGCTTACAAAAATATCGTAAAATTACGGCAGCTGCAACCAACTGCAAATGTTATTGCATTAACTGCAACTGCAAAACCTAAAATTGTTGGCGACATTGTTAAAGAACTCGATTTTATAAATCCAAAAATTTTTAGACAATCGTTTTTTAGACCCAATCTTGGGTATATGGTGTTGCATGAAGAAGATAAATATTATCGGCTGGAGACTATTCTTAAAAAATATCAAGGGTCTTCAATTATATATGTTAGAAACCGAAGATCTACTTTAGAAGTGAGTTCTCATTTAACCTCAAGAGGAATTTCATCTACTTATTATCATGGTGGCTTAGATGCCACAGAGAAAGACAAGAACATGAATGCGTGGATACGCAACCAAAAACAAGTAATGGTTGCTACCAACGCCTTTGGTATGGGGATTGACAAACCTGATGTAAAAACAGTTATTCATTTAAACTTGCCAGAAAGTATAGAAAGTTACTTTCAAGAAGCTGGTCGGGTTGGCAGAAACGGCGATAAGGCATTTGCCATTGTTTTAAAAAACAAAAGTGATGAAGCTTTAGTGAAGCATCAGTTTTTAAAGGTGTTGCCTTCGGTTAAAAGTGTGAAACAAATATATCGGAAGTTGTGTAATTATTTTCAAATTTCCTACGGCGAAGGCGAATACACAACACATGATTTCGATTTTAATAGGTTCTGTAAAACTTATGATTTTAACGGCATTTTATGCTATAATGCGTTGCAAGTTTTGGATAGAAACAGCATCATCAATTTATCAAATCAGTTTAAAAATAAAGTTTTAGTACAATTTATAGCATCAAACAGTTCCATATTCAACTATTTAGAAAAACATGCTGATTTTGAAACAGTTGTAAAATCTATATTAAGAAGTTATGGGGGTATTTTCGACCATCAAACCGATATTAATACGAGGAAAATGGCCGATAAAGCTTCGGTTTCAGAACATGTTGTCATTCAAACATTAGAACAATTGGCAATAGATGACATCATCACTTTGAATCATACCAAAACGGATGCTCAAATCACCTTTATTGAACCTCGGGAAGATGATAAAACCATTAACCGAATTGCTTCAATAATAAACCAACAAAATAAACTTAAAGAAGAACAGGTAAGTGCTGTGATTGATTATATAAATAATGATGACCTTTGCAAAAGCATGCAACTTTTAAGTTATTTTGGAGAAAAAGACATAGCACCTTGCGGAATGTGTTCGGTTTGCACCACTAAAAATTCAAAAAAGACTGAATTGAGTTTAGAAGACATCAAAAAACGAATCATTCAACTTTTAGAATCTGGTGATACATCTTCAAGACATATTACCCAAACCATAGGTTGTAATGATGTACAAACAAAGCAAGTTTTAAGATTGCTTTTAGAGCATAATATTATAACGATTACAAAAACAAACACATACAAATTGAGCCATTTATGAGGAATTTAAGAATTGTATTTATGGGTACTCCCGATTTTGCTGTTGCAACTTTAAAAGCATTGGTAGAACATCAATACCATATAGTAGGTGTGATAACCGCTCCCGATAAACCTGCCGGTCGCGGAAGAAAACTAAACGAAAGCGCCGTAAAACAGTATGCAAAACAGGAAGGCTTAACTATTTTACAGCCTACCAATTTAAAGAACAAAGATTTTATTGAAGAATTAAAAGCTCTAAATGCTAATCTTCAAATAGTAGTTGCTTTTAGAATGTTGCCAAAAGTGGTTTGGCAAATGCCAGAATATGGTACGTTTAATTTACATGCCTCGCTCCTACCAAATTACCGTGGCGCTGCACCTATAAATTGGGCGGTTATAAATGGTGAAACCAAAACTGGCGTATCCACATTTTTTATAGACGAAAAAATTGATACAGGTGAGATGATTCTTCAAGAGGAAATTGACATACATCCAGAGGAAAATGCAGGAAGTCTTCACGATAAATTAATGCAATTGGGAAGCGACTTGGTAATAAAAACTGTCGAATTAATAAAAAGTGGTAATGTAACAACATCGTCTCAAATAGAAAGTGAGGCTATTAAAACCGCTTATAAATTAAATAAAGAAAACTGTAAAATTAACTGGCACTCACCGATCGAGGATATATACAATCATATTCGTGGATTAGCGCCTTATCCGGCAGCTTGGTGCACCTTAATTAATGGTGAAGAAACTTTAGATATCAAAATATATGACGTTGAAAAAGAAATTGAATCTCACAATAATAGTGTTGGTACAATTATTTCAACAAAGAAAACCCTAAAAGTTTCAGTTACTGAAGGCTATATAAATATCTTAAAAATCAAGCTTCCCGGAAAGAAATTAATGGATACAAAATCGCTTTTAAATGGATATCAATTTGATGATGGCGCAAAAATGCGCTGAACCCCTATCAATGCTGATATCATAAAAAATCGTTAAAATGCACTTCCTTTATTAACAAATGATATAAGTTATCAACAAAACCCTGTTTTTCCCTTGCCATTACTTGTATGGAATGATAATCCGTATAAATTTGTAAAGGATTTAACAAATAAGTTTAACCGATTTATTAATATTTAAAATTTACATTATGAACAAAACAGATTTAATCGATGCAATGGCAGAACACGCAGGAATCACTAAAGCAGCTGCTAAAAAGGCTTTAGAATGTGCTCTTATAGAAATAGAAGGAGCTTTACAAAAAGGAAACAGAGTTTCTTTAGTTGGTTTTGGTTCTTGGTCAGTTTCTAAAAGATCTGCAAGAGACGGAAGAAACCCTCAAACTGGTGAAACTATTAAAATCAAAGCTAAAAACGTTGTTAAGTTTAAAGCTGGATCTGATTTATCAAGTGCTGTAAACTAATTTTAGTTACAGAAAAAAAAGAGAAAATGCCTTCCAGTTTGGAGGGCATTTTTTTTATGTCATTATTAAAAGTTGGATTTTTAATAAAATAATCTTAGATTTAGTTACTAATTCAAATAATGCACATGACGAGTATAGAACCAAAGAAAGGCGATTTGTTAATAGCGGAACCTGCCATAATTGGAGATGTTTCTTTTAATCGTTCCATTGTTTTATTGGCAGATCATTCTGAAGAAGGCTCTATAGGTTTTATTTTGAACAAACCTTTAGATTATACCATTAGCGATTTAATTCCTGAGGTAGAAGCCTCATTTAAAGTCTATAACGGTGGGCCTGTAGAACAAGACAACCTCTACTTTATTCACAAAGTACCCCAGCTTATTCCTAATAGTATCGAAATTTCATTAGGTATTTATTGGGGTGGCGATTTTAATAAAGTTGCAGAACTTATTACAGCAAATACCATTGACGAAAATGATATTCGTTTCTTTTTAGGGTATTCCGGTTGGGACATGCACCAATTACAAAATGAACTTAACGCAAATTCTTGGTTGGTTTCAGAAAATATTTATGCAAAAAATATTATCGAGAAAGATTACGAATCTTTTTGGAAAGAAAAAATGCTGGAATTAGGTGGCGAATATAGTATTTGGTCTAACGCTCCAGAAAACCCGAATTATAATTAAGCTACTCTTACCTAAATATTAAGTTGCTGCAAAAGTGCTTTGGCTACTTTAGTTTCAAATTCCTTTTTTCTGTATTTCGAGATTGGCTGTATCCCAACAATTACATTGCTTATAAATAATTCATCTGCTTTTTGTAATTCAAATGGAGATATGGATACTTCCTCTAAAATATAATCTGTCTTTTTATCAATTATATTTATGAGTTGCGTTCTCATAACGCCTTTTAAACAGCCATCTAATAATGGTGGGGTTTTTATTGTATTTCCTTTCACCAAGAATAAATTACCATTTAGTGCTTCAACGACATGCTTGTTGGTATTTAATAACAAACAATTATCTAGTTCATTTTCTTTTGCAAAAATACTCCCTATAACATTTATCGCTTTATTGTTCGTTTTTAAAGTAGATAATAATGTTGGGGCAACGTAGTAGTCTTTAAATAAATCGACTTCGTAGTTGGCTTCGTTCAATTCAAAAATAGCATTATATAAAGGTTTAACACTAATATTAAACCCTACAGAGTTTTGTTGCGGTAAATACAAACCGCCTTCGTTTCTATGTACTATTAACTTTGCTCTGGCATTGCCTTCTAGAAGATTATTGGCCTCTAAGGTCTTTTTAATTTGTGCTTCAAGATATTCCATTGTGAAGTTCATTGGGATTTCCATGCGCATAATTCGCATCGATGCCATCAACCTAAAATAATGGTCTTCCCAAAACAATAGTTTCCCATTGGCTACTTTTATAGTTTCAAAAAGTGCATCACCATAGGCATAACCTCTGTTATTAATAGAAATTTGAGTAGTATCTTCTAAAATATATCCGTTAAAATTTGTCATAAAAAAAGTCCCGAAGTAAATTCGGGACAAATATAATGCTAAATTACTTTTTCTTAAGAGGAACCCAGTACTTGTTTTAAATCTGAAACTTGATTTGTCCAAAGCATTTTGGCTTCTTCAATTTCATCATCTTCTGCAAAATCGGTAACCATTAACGATACATCTTTTGTGATCTCATCAACCTGAATTCTAATTTCAAAATAACAAGCCAAACCCTCTTCTTCATCAGCTACCCATCTAAATTTTACACGCTCTCCGTTTTTCTTATTTAACAGTTTCGCTTCCTCTTCACTATCATCCCAAATAAAGGTAAATAACTCTCCACGAGAATTTACATTATCTGAAAACCATTCTGACAAACCAGAAGGTGTAGATATATATTGGTATAATAACTGTGGAGAAGCATGAATAGGAAACTCTATTTCAAATTTAACTTTATCGTCCATAAATGTATCAAAGATTTGTGTTGCTCAATATATACATTAATTGATAAGATTTACAACTATTTATGATAATATTTTAGTTAAGTTATGTTTGCACGCGTTAATTTTGTTATTATATTTGCAACCTCAAAATGGCGAGGTAGCTCAGTTGGTTAGAGCGTCGGATTCATAACCCGGAGGTCGGGGGATCGTGCCCCCCTCTCGCTACATAGTTTACAAATAAAAAACCCAAGGAATTAATTCTTGGGTTTTTATTTTGCTAAAACATTTTGCTTTTTTACACCCATCTACGAAATAAGCACAAAATGATATTAAAATTACTTCCTAATTTCCCTTTTTATAATCTTCTAAGAATTTAGCCAAACCTATCCGTCAAAGGGTGCTTTAACAATCCCATAATAGAAGATAAAGGCCCTATCACCACATCACTTCCTATCTTTGCACAGTTAATAACATGCATCGTGTTTCTAACCGAAGTAGATAAAATTTGTGTTTCAAAACCGTAGTTATCATAAATCTGTCTAATTTCCGCCATGAGGTGCAATCCATCTGTAGAAATATCATCCAATCGTCCTAAAAATAGCGACATGCATGTAGCCCCAGCTTTGGCAGCTAATAAAGCTTGCCCAGGGGAGAACACCAAAGTAACATTGGTTTTTATACCTTTATCTGAAAAATATTTGCAGGCCTTTACACCGTCTGCAATCATTGGTAATTTTACAACTATTTAAGGGTTTAAAGCTGCTAAAGCCTCGCCTTCCTTAACCATGCCGTCAAAATCTGTTGAATTCACTTCTGCGCTTACATCGCCAATAATGACATGATGCCGTAAACCCAATACGCAAAACCGTGATTGAATTGTGCCATTAAATATGAATTATCGTCCATCATCAGGAAGGTTAAGGACACTAAATAATTAGAAATCCATTGTGCCGCAACAGCAATAGCCATGGCACGCCCTCTAATTTTGTTAGGAAATATTTCCGATAACAACACCCAAGTAACGGGCCCCCAACTTATCGCAAAACTCGCTACATATAGCATCATACAGGCTAAAGCTAAATACCCTGTAGCTCCAGAGAAAAACACAAACCCTGATGAAAGCATTGCGACACACATGCCTAATGCTCCAATCATCATTAATGGTTTTCTACCAAATTTATCTACGGTTCTCACAGTAATAATGGTAAACAGAAAGTTTACGACTCCCACGATAATCGTTAATAACAAAGCACCATCTGTATTTGGATCTATGGATTTAAAAATTTCCAGCGCATAGTAGAGCACGACATTAATGCCGACAAATTGCTGAAAAACAGACAATATGATACCGATAATAAGATGCCAGCCCAACACCAATACCACCAAGAATTCTGTAAAAAATAAAAATTGTAGAAAATGTATGGTCCAACTCACCTACAGGCGCGATAAACATTTCTGGCATGGCAGAACCTTAGGCCGAAACTAAAAATAAAGATGCAGCAAGTACCAAGCCTTTTTTTCTACCTAATGATTTACTGATCAGTCCACCAAAAGCACCACCAATGATACATCAAATTAAGTACTAGAGACCAGAAATCCTTTAAAAGCACTCGCGGCAGTTTCTGATAAGCCTTTTGGCATTACAAAAAAACTATCAAGGGAACCTACTGTTCCTGAGATTACGCCTGTGTCGTACCCAAATAGCAAGCCTCCTAAAGTGGCTACCAAGGTGAGTTTAATTAAATATCCTGATTTTTTTGATGTTGCCATAATTTGGTTTTAGTTAGTTGCTATTTTATGTGTATTGAGACACTTCAGGTTTTAAAAACCTGAAGGGTCTTGGGTTTTATATGTACTGATTGATAATATTCTCAAACAGCTCTTGTTTGCCGCTTTGTAGTTTTAACTCGCCGTTTTCTTGAGCCAACTTGTATAAGTCTTGCAAGCCCAATTTTCCGTTTTCAAAATCTTTTCCCTTTCCTGAATCGAAAGAGCTATAGCGTTCTTTTCTCAGTCTATCATAAGGTGAGGATGTGATGATCTTATCTGCAATCAACAATGCTCTTGCAAAGGTATCGGCACCACCAATATGTGCGTGGAACACATCATCCATATCTGTTGAGTTTCTTCTGATCTTGGCATCAAAATTAACACCGCCACCTTGCAGGCCTCCCGCTTTTAGGAATACCAACATCGCCTCGGTGGTTTCCTGAATGTTGTTTGGAAACTGGTCGGTATCCCATCCGTTTTGGTAATCGCCCCTATTGGCATCCAGACTTCCCAACATACCTGCTTTTGCAGCAGTTTCAATTTCGTGTTGAAAGGTGTGTTGCGCTAATGTTGCATGGTTTACCTCGATATTTATTTTGAAATCCTTATCCAATCCATATTCCTTTAAGAACCCGATAGCTGTTGCCGTATCAAAATCGTACTGGTGTTTTGATGGCTCCATTGGTTTTGGCTCTACGAAGAAATTGCCCTTAAATCCTTGTGCCCTTGCATAGTCCCTGCACATGGCTAAAAACTGTCCCATATGATCCAGCTCGCGTCCCATATCGGTATTCAATAACGACATATAACCTTCACGACCGCCCCAGAACACGTAGTTTTCGCCGCCTAATTTTATGGTGGCGTCTATGGCCAATTTAATCTGTCCGCCGGCCCTGGCAACCACATCAAAATCCGGGTTTGTTGAAGCCCCGTTCATATAGCGTGGGTTTGAAAAACAGTTAGCTGTTCCCCATAATAATTTAGCCCCGTTTTCTACTTGTTTGCCTTTTATGTAATCGGTAATGGTCGCCAATCTTTGTTCTGATTCTGCAAAAGTTGCGCCCTCTTGGATTAAATCGAAATCGTGGAAACAGAAATAGTCAAAGCCCATTTTTGAAATGAATTCGAAAGCGGCATCTGCTTTGTCTTTTGCTGCCTGGATTGGGTCAGAAGACTGGTCCCATGGGAAGTTTTGGGTACCTGGCCCGAAGGGGTCTGAACCTTGTCCGCAGAAGGTGTGCCAGTAAGCTACGGAGAACTTAAAATGGTCGCGCATGGTTTTTCCCGCTACCACCTGGTCCGGGTTGTAGTACTTGAATGCCAATGGATTGTCTGATTCCTTGCCTTCAAATTTTATTTTGTCAATGCCTTTAAAATATTCTTTTGTTGCCATAATTGATTGTTGATTATATGTTTGTTTCTTTGTTAGTTTTTGGATAACCACGCCAAAAGGCGTGGCAGGCGCCCAACTATTATTTATTTAATATGAGTTCCAGTTCTTTTTTCCAATTGTTGTATGCTTCTAAATAAAGTTGCTTGTCCTTAAAAGGCATGAAGGTCATCACATGGTCATTATCCATAATGGTTTTTCCGAAGGCTTCAAAATCGCCTTTGTGGAGGTTTGATGCTCTTGCTGCACCTATGGCGCCCGTAGTATTATAGATTTCTATTTCTTGCTGAATCAACGTTGCTACGGTATTTGCGAAAATTTCCGAGCGGAACAGATTATCGTTTCCTGCACGAATTACGCTTGGTTTGATACCATCGGATGTCATGATTTCCATACCGTAAACGAATGAAAATGCGATGCCTTCCAGAGCTGCGCGACATAAGTGTCCTTTGTGATGGTTGTTTAAATTGATATTGACGATGCGCGTGCCAATTTCTTTATTGTTCAGCATACGTTCTGCGCCATTTCCGAACGGGATTAAACACACACCATCTGAACCTACAGGAATGTCTGATGCCAACGTGTTCATGTCTTCATAGGAGCTAACATCTAGGTTATTCAACAACCAGCGGTACTGAATTCCCGCGCCGTTTATACATAATAATTTACCTATTCTTGGGTCTGCTCCCTTTTGGTAATTTACGTGTGCAAAATTGTTAACCCTAGAACTTTCCTTGGCCGATAAACTGTCTGTAACCGCATACACCACACCTGAGGTGCCTCCTGTTGCAGCGACTTCCCCGGGATTGAATACGTTTAATGACAGGGCGTTATTTGGCTGGTCTCCTGCCCTGTAATAAATGGGCGTTCCTGCTGCGATTCCGCTTTCTGCTTCGCCATTTTCATCTACTTTGGATTGCACACCAAAAGTTTCGACGATGTCCGGAACCAATGATGTATCTATGCCATAATGTTCCAAAAGAAAATCGGCTACACTATCATTTTTAAAATCCCAAAAAATACCTTCTGATAATCCTGAAATGGTGGTATTTATTCGATTTGAAAATTTATAGGCGATATAATCACCGGGCAGCATGAACTTATGAATCTGTTTATAAATATCTGGCTCATTGTCTTTTACCCATTTTAGTTTTGAAGCGGTAAAATTTGCCGGGGAATTTAAAAGTTGTGAAGCGCATGTGTCGTTTCCGATGTCGTTAAAAGCTGCATTACCGATTTCGACGGCTCTACTATCGCACCAAATGATACTTTTTCGTAATGGTTTTCCAGCTTTATCAACCAAAACCAATCCGTGCATTTGGTAGGAAATACCAATCCCTTTTATTTGGGTTCTGGAAATATGATGTTGTTTTTTTAAAGCCGTTATCGCATTACAAATGTGCAACCACCAATCGTTTGGCTTTTGTTCCGCCCATCCGTTTTTCTGGGCGAACATCCCCATTTCTTCCTTTGGTTCTTGAACAACCCCCAAGCTTTTTCCTGATTCTATTTCTACAAGTGCCGCTTTTATGGAAGAACTTCCCAAGTCTATTCCTAAGTAATAATTCATTATAGTGAGTCTCTTAATATTAATTGTGTTGGTATGTAAGATTGAATTTGATTATCGTTAGTGATGAATTCTGCCGCTTGGGCGCCCATTTGCTTAAAATCTGTCGAAATGACTGAAATCCCTTTGTATATAAACTGTTTCATTGGGGTTTCGTTATAGGACAAAAAGCCAACATCGGTTCCTGGCTCAAGATTTTTAGTGCGACATTGCTCCAAAAAATTTCCCAACATCCTGTCGCTTACACTTATATAAGCTTCATATTTTTTAATATTGAAATCGCCCGGATCTGTTATAATTTCAAAATCAATAGTTTCTTCCTCACAGTACTTTTTAAAATAGGATATCGTTTCAGAAGTATGATTTGTAAATGATGGATATAAGAAAATGAGTTTTTCGTATTTACTGAAAGCTGGTGTTGCTTCTTTTAAACACTTATAAAATGCTTTTCCAAAGTCTTGGAAAACAAAATTATTATCGGCTTTGGAGTTGATGTTCCAATCGATTAAAAGCAACTTACTATCTGGAATATCGGCAAGTACATGACTGACTTCTCTATTATCAAAACTCATGACGACATACTTAAAATACTTCCCTTTACTATTGTTTAAAATAGTTTTGAAATTTTCAATATTGTAATGATGAAATTGCACATCGGTAATTATATTATCCGGAAGATTGTTTACAAATGAATGATACAATACTTCTTTATAAGCCTTGAAAGTATCCAGAACAAGTAGCACTTTACGGGTTTTATTCGCAATATAATAGCCTTTGTTTGGCACAGACTCTATAACGGCCTGCTCTTTTAAAATAGAATAGGCTTTAAAAACAGTATCCCTGGACAATTGAAGCTTGCCGCACATTTGATTTACAGAGGGTAAGGCATCACCACTAGACAAATTATTGTTAGCAAGTTCGTCATTTATAGCATTGACCAATTGTTGGTATTTTGGCACTTCGCTATTCGTTTTTATCTTAAAATCTATGACCATAAATCCATTCTGTTCTGTTCTGGTATGTAAATATAGTAAAAATATATTAGTGAACCCGTAGTGCATTTTGAGAAAATTTTGTCAGTTCGAGTGAGTGTTGCGATTGAAATGAGCAAAATTTGTATCGAGAATAAAAATTTTCGTTTTAGAAAAGCTGTTCTCGATACAAAATTCTTTCAGAATTTCACTCGAACTGACATTTGTTTAATAAAAAGGACCAAAATGCACAACGGGTTAGTGAATTTAATTTTCTTTATTTTACTCTTCTAAAAAGGATATAATTAATGTGCCTTATCAGGTTTTATCGGCTCATTATTAAATTAGTTATAACCATATTTGCTAAAAATTCTAGCTTTAAAATGAAAGAGCCTCCTCAGTTTAATCTTAAAAAACATGCTCTATTATTTGATGTTCAAAGTATTCATATTAGTTAGAATTACTGTATTGCACTATACTGAAAGTAATTTTACAAGGAATAGTTATTGCAGTTTTAAAGACACAACCCAATCTAATGAAGTCTCTGATTTTGGATTATTTAAAACGATGTTTGAACCTCCGTCTATTTTTGTAGATTTCTTTGGTTGAAATTGTTCTCCTGTTCTAGGATTAAACAAACGTCAATTATCTATAAGCATATAAAATTGCCATAAGATTTTAATTTAGACGACCGAAAACTACTCAATCGTCAATCTATAGACATTAGTTTCCCTTTTTATAAAACCTAACTTTTGATACAATTTATTGGCAGCTATCCTATCTGGACTGGATGTTAAATTTATTTTTTTAATATTTTTACTTGTAGTGTATTCTATCGCAAATTGAATCAGTTTTTTACCAACGCCTTTACCTCTTGCAGCTTTATCAACCACCACATCTTCTATCCAAACCTTATCGCCTGTTGGTATTTTATTAAAGACTAACGATAATGTACCAAGTATGTCGTTATGTTCTTCTGCTATAAAAAGTAGGGTGTTATTAGAATTAACAATAGCCTCCAAATCATCTTTTGTGGGTAAATCGCAGCTTGAGGAAAGTTGTGGGATTAACTTTTTAAATGCATTTAAAACACTTTCAGTTACCGTGATTAGCTTATAGATTTTCATAGTAACAAAATTAAGTATTTTTTAGCTTTTTAATTGGTTCTCGATACAATTTTTCGTTCCTCAAAATCACTAGAACTGACACATTAACCCTATTCAAATTCAAAATGTACAATGGGTTACAAACTATTATCTATAATATCTTGCACCACTTCAGGATTAAGTAATGTTGATGTGTCTCCAAGATTTGAAATATCTTTGCTTGCTATTTTTCTAAGGATACGTCTCATGATTTTACCTGAACGTGTTTTAGGCAGACCACTTGTAAATTGAATTTTATCCAACTTAGCGATAGGGCCTATATGTTCTGTAATAATCTGATTGATTTCTTTTCGGAGATTATTCTGGTCTCTGCTTTCGCCAGTATCTTTTAAAGTGACATAGCCATATAATGCACTACCTTTCACATCATGCGGAAAGCCTACGATAGCAGATTCTGCTACTGCTGGATGCTCATTAATGGCATCTTCAATAGGTGCAGTTCCTAGATTATGTCCCGAAACTATGATCACATCATCTACCCTACCTGTAATTCTGTAATACCCAACTTCATCACGTAATGCGCCGTCACCTGTGAAATATTTATTTTTATAAGCTGAAAAATAGGTGTCCTTATAGCGTTCATGGTTTCTCCAAATGGTTCGCGCCATACTTGGCCATGGGAATTTTATGCACAAGCGACCATCTACTTGGTTGCCTTTTAGCTCATCCCCATTCTCATCCATTAATGCAGGTTGAATCCCTATAAATGGCAAGGTTGCATAGGTTGGTTTTGTTGGCGTTACAAATGGAATTGGACTTATCATGATGCCTCCAGTTTCGGTTTGCCACCATGTATCTACAATGGGGCTGTTCTTTTTACCAACATTATCGTTGTACCAATGCCACGCTTCTTCATTTATAGGTTCGCCCACAGAACCCAATACTTTTAGGGAGGACAGATCATATTTCTCAACGAGTTCTGTCCCTCCCACTCCTGAACCACTACCTTTTATGACTATATTGCTTTTTGAAATTATGATGCTTTCGTTTAAATTATCAACACTAGCATCGTTTACAATAAACTTTCCCGGAGGAAATTTAACAATCCCACCACCTGGGTTTTCTTCAGCAGCCGCAATTGCCAATTTTATAGCCGCTTTATCTGAAATACCATCGTTGGCTATAGCACCATAGGCTGCATCTGTAACATCAAATTCTGGTTGTGAAAATGAAGCCGGTAAACCTACCTCTCCATTATGATAACCAGCATAGCTAAAGGTTGGCAATATAGGCTCAGTACTGTTTACTTGTGCATCTACCCAATTTTGATATAAGGCACTTGGGTTTTGTGCTTCTAAATGTATTTGAAACAATAGGAAACAAAGTACGGTAAAGCGTAGCGTATTATTCATAACAATTTGTTTAACAATTATTTGTGTTCAAAATTACAAATACAGGCAAATAACTATGAGGGTATAACTAGCCAACCAAGGGTGGTTTTTAATTTTATCTACTATTTAAAGGGTTTTAGCTTTAAATAGTAGATGAAAAAAAGTCTTAAGCGGTTCTTCTATAGATATAATATTTCAAAAACAGTACAACAAATTTTTAGGCGTTTACCTTTTCAAAATCAAATACATGATTTTTCGATACGTCCTATACACTATAAAGTAGAAGGTTTTTAAGCGCATATTTGAGTATTGAATTCTTAAGTAAAAATTTTAGACGAAACAGGAAGCGCTTATTTTTCTTCTATACTTTTCCCTGATCCTTGGAAATTTAAACAACTGATCGCCAGTATCCACTAAAAAGACAAAAGACCACCTCGTCACAGGACATAAGATTTCCCATCGCGCTAAAAAAAGCACGTTATAAAATATACATATTGAATTTTTTTGTAATGTTCAATTGAAATCGACACGACATCAAAATGGATGCAGGGTGTTTTTTATCAAGTTTTTACAAAGATTCGCTATTGATTTAAGTGGACACTAACTATAATCTATATAAACCAACTCCTATTTTATATTCCAAAAGCAGTAACAACTAGTTTTCTTGAGCCGCCATGATTTCGATGTTCACATAAATAAATACCTTGCCATATGCCAAGATTCAATTTTCCATTGGTAATTGGAACTTGTACCGAAGCGCCTAACAAAGAGGATTTAATGTGTGCAGGCATGTCGTCAGAACCTTCATAGGTATGTTGAAAATAAGGTGCGTTTTCGGGAATCATTGTATTGAAATGACTTTCAAAATCTGATCTTACAGTATGGTCTGCGTTTTCATTAATGGTTAAACTTGCAGATGTATGTTTAATGAATACTTGAAATTGACCAGTACTTATTTCTTTTAGTTCAGACATAGACTTAAGGACTTCATCAGTAATTAAATGAAATCCTCTGGGATATGGTTTTAATTGTATTTGTTTTTGATAAAATTTCACTAAAAAAACTATTCAATATCCTTTGCCATTTCGGCAACGGCATTTTTAAATTCTTTCCAATCAACTTGCTCATCTCCATCTTTATCATAACCTTCAATAAGTTTGGAACCTACTAAACCTCTAATAAAACCATTTATCTCGGCTTCTTTCAACAAACTAACGATTTCGTCTTTTGATAATTTTTTATCTCCGTCTTTATCGAAGAAATTAAAAGCATCCTCTGGAGATTCAAAATGCTTTGTAAGTACTATTTGAATTTTCTTGAGTATTGTTTTCTTAGAAGCCATTCTTTTAAATTTAAATTTATCTGTTTTCAATTTAAGAAAAAGAATTGGATTTAAACTTTCATACTGACTTCCTTTTAGGAAAACCCATACTTTTATTTGAAATTTTTTTTGCCACGAATACACAAATAAAACTAAAATAAGATGTACAAATAATTATCACAAATAAAAATCTATAGATTTTTTGTATTAATTTATAATAAAAAAATTAGTGTACCTGCCTTGCCGGCAGGTTAGCGGCATTTTTTATAAAGCGAGAGCTCCTCTTAACCTCCTTTAATATTAGCGGTGTACAGAATCTTGTGTACAAGGACAGTTACTAATACCTTTTTTAAAAATTAGAGTGAAAATTTAATATTCTTTTACCAAGTGGCCAGGGCAGCCCTAACCCATGTATTAGCCGCTGTACAAACATAAATATGTGTTGCAGTAACTCGAATTTCCCCAGCAACACCTGCTGCTCCTGCACTTGCAGGTGCCGTATTTAAAGCCGAAAGCTTATATTGTGTAGCCTCGGTCGTACCTGTAACCTCTAAGGCGTATGTGGTAGCTACTTTGGAAATACCAACTCTATTATTGGCAAAATCACCATAAATCAATGGTACTGTTCCATTTGAATTTTCAATGTATAATTTATCGCTTCCACTTTCCTGTAGTCCTGCTTGATAACCAATAAAAACATTGCCACTTTTATTCTCTGCAGTTCCTGTATTGGTTATCGGATCGTATGTACCTCTACCAGCTTCATAACCAATATAAACATTTCTTGATGCATCAACATCAGCGTTTCCAGCTCTAGTACCTATATAAATGTTTCTGAATTCATCTATCGCCGCACCTACAATTTCATCGCCTAATGATTCACCAGATTCGTAACCAATTGCAATGCTATCATCACCGTCCAGATTATTAGATAAACTTTTAAAACCAATGGCTATATTGCTATTTCCAATAGTATTTAGAGTTAAACAAAACTCGCCAATTGCAACATTTCTCCACCCCCAAGTGTTATCCCGTAGTGCAATGTGCCCAACACCTACATTACCGAACCCTCCAAGGTTTTCCAATAATGATGCATTTCCAATTGCCGTATTATTATTACTGGTGTTGTTTTGAAGCGCGGCAGTTCCAATTGCTGTATTATTAGTGCCTGAAACATTTCCTACTAACGATCTATAACCTAAAACAGTATTATTAGAACCATCAGTATTTAAAATTAAAGATTGATATCCAATACCAATATTTCGATTATCACTACCGTCATCAACAAGACCGGCATCTATTCCTAAATATATTGAAGAACCATCATTCGTTCCATCAAAATCAGATTTTCCATCCAAGAGGTCATTAATGCGCTGAGCAACTGGTATCCATGTCGAAGAATTATCCCAATAATAAAATCCTTTAGTAGGAGATGTAGGGTTTACGCCTAAACCAGTAATGTAAACCAGCATACCATCTTGAGCTACTGTGGGATTTATTGCTGGAAATTCATCCATTTTTGGAATTAAAACTCCATCTGTATTTGCAGGAGTCGCTTGGTTAGATGACCTAACATCTAATGCCGCATCTGGATTAGTGGTACCCATACCAACTTGGGAAAAACAAAGTACTGGTAATAAGAAAGTTAAATATAGTAGATTTTTCATATGGTAATGAGCTTAAATTATGATGGTTGTACAAATAATCTTAATCTGTTGCAAGATATAAAACATGGTTTAAAAATCACCAAAATAATTTTAAATTTAAATTCCTACACAAACTTCTATTAATATTAGTGGTGCACAGGATCTTGAGTACAAGGACAATTGCTAATGCCCTGAAGAAAATTCAACCCTATGGTCACCACATGTGTTCCTGAATTGTAAGCCGATAAGTCGTTGGTTGTGATTTGATACGCATATCCAAAATAGAAAATGTTTTTTTGAAAACCGACCATTGGCCCTATATTTAGAGGTTTTAATAACTGATCGTTTAAAAAACGGTATGAAAGGCCTCCCCAAAAATAATCGCCGTATCTGTTATATTTTCTGAATTTGAAATTTAAATCGGTAGCTGAGCGTTTATCACTACTAAACATTTGATAAAAGACGGAAGGCTCATATTCTAAACCACTTTTCTTTGGACCTTTGAATGTGTAGCCTGAGTAAATTTGATAGTTTAATAATAGATTGGGTTCTAAATCTTTAATGGCTTTATCTAATTTTTTGTCCAATAAATTGTTCACATTAGCACTAAAAAAGAACCCTCCAAATCGGTATAATATGCCAACATCAAAATTATTATTAGACCTCCGTTTATCATCTGTCAGCGCTGGTAAACCTGCAGGGTTTCCCATATTTTCATTATTAATCTTATTAATATCAAATCTGAAGTTATTAAGATTGTATGAAATCCCAAATGACAAGTACTGTTTTGAATAATAATCGAGGATTAAATGATGTGCAAATGAAACTTTTAAACCAGTTTGAAGCGTATATCCATTCTTGTCATTATACAAAGACAAGCCCACACCTGTTCGATCTGCTATACGAACATCTCCATAAACTGATTGATTATCTGGAGCATCCTTTATACCTACCCATTGTGTAAGCGCATTTCCTCTAATTTTTAAATTATCGCCTATTCCTGCATAAGTTGGCGATACCACAAAATTATTATCTGCTAAATATTGCGTAAATACAGGTAAGTGCAATTCTTGACCATAGCTTTTTGCTACCATCAAAAGAAAACCATATATAATTATATGTCGCATTTTAATTTGTTTTAATTTGCTCGGCATCATCATTTTCATCATTATCTATATAAAGTGAAATGTCCAACAAATTCCTTATCGTTTCTGCTATCATTTAGTTTAACAACATACCAGTAATCTCCTGATGGCAATTCTTTGCCTTTATATTTACCATCCCATGTATCATTCACTTTTAAAGTTGCGATTTTCCTTCCGTATCTATCGAAAATATCAAAGGTTAAATCTTGATACTGCGTTGCACAACCCGGCCCCCATTCTTCTAAATCCCCATCTCCATTAGGGGTGAAATAATTCGGGATACATACATCTATAAATTCAAAAGGCATTGCAGCAGACACAAAACATCCGTTACTATCTGTAACAGTTACGGTGTAAGTTCCTGTTTCATAAATGATAAAGGTGTTTTCACTTCCGTAAGATTCGCCATTTAAAGTGTATTCGTAGTTTCCAGTACCTCCTGTGGTTACTGCAACAATTTCGTTTAAACCACCTTCTTCCAGAACTAAGGCCAAAGGTTCGTAATCCTCAATATCAAAGAACTCGCTTCTTTTAATACATCCGTTGGTGTGTCTAACATTTACAAAATGATCTAATCCTGCATAAATATTTGTGAACACATTACTTTGTTGATACGTACCACCGTTAAGTGCATATTCTAAATCTGAAGGGTTTATTGTAGTTGTATCTACATTAACCGTAACCGTGTTGGTGGACGTATTGTTTATACATGTATAATCAATAACTAGTGCGGGGCTGATAAGTATTGAATCTGGAAAATCAATTTCAAATTCCGCTTCGCAACCTTCTGCATCTGTGATGTAAACTACATGGTTCCCTCCTGCTAGTGCCGTAAAATCAAATCTTGTTTGGGTTACGTTTCCTGTGGTGTAAGGGCCATCATAGTTATCTAAACTCACACTATATGGTAAACTTCCTCCAGAAATTTCAACGCTAAAAGCACCGTTAGAATCTCCTCCACACAATTCTGGGATAGTAGAACTTGGCACAACAGTCAAGAATACTGGCGCAGGTTCATTGATAGTAAAATCTATAATTTCGAAACATCCTAATTCATCTTGAACGACCGCCTGATAAGTTCCAGGTGCTAAATCTTCAAATATTGGTGTTTCAAAAAACTGATTTAATTGTGGAGAAATAGCATATTTAATAACACCTGTTCCCCCTGTAGCAATAATCTCAATTGCACCATTATTTTCTCCTGTACATGTTACATCAGTGGTATCAAAAGTAACTTGTAACTGAAGCGACGGTTCTGTAATTGGAATAGTTGCTGATGTTGATAAACAATCGCCGCTATCTACTCTTACCCGATAATCTCCCACAAGAAGTTCGGTAAAAACACCGGGGCTATCTTGAGTTGCCAGAATTGCGTTTCCAGAAGTATCTTGAAGTGTGTACACATAACTTCCCAATCCGCCTTGCGCTGTTGCTATAATTACGCCATTGTTATCCCCTGCACAATTAATTGTAGCATTTGTAGCATCAACATCTATAGTTAACGTTGGCAACACATCAATGGTAATTTGATTGGAAATAGAGGTAACACATCCATTAGCATCTCTCACATAATATTGATAATCCCCAGCAGAAACCGGAAACGTTACTGATGTGACAAATGAGCCAATTACTGTTGAAAAATTACTATCTGCACTATAGCTGTATGGCCCATTGCCTCCCGTAGCACTCAATGTTAATGTAGATTCCGTCAAACAAGTTTGTGATGTTGCTTTTACTAAACTAGCGTCAACTTCGGTTGGTTCGTTAATAATGATGTCTGCGGAATTAAATTCACAATTATAGCCGTCTGAAATAGTTACATTATAAGTTCCTGCTCCCAAATTATCAAAAACAGTAGAAGTTTGAGGTCCTGAAGATGTTATAGTTGGAAACACCTGATTTAATGTATATGTATAATTTGAACCTTGTCCGCCTATAGTATTCGTCACGGTTATTGAAGCAGTATCGTCTCCAAAACAAGACAGTAATGTTGTACTTGCAGAAATTGTAGCATCGATAGGATTTGGAATTGTTAAGGTTACGCCATCTGATGCAATACATCCAGCTATATCTCTAACATTTACCGTATAAGTACCCGCTACTAAATCTGTAAAAGTGCCGTTTGATGAATACGCCACGGATGCTGTTCCTGTTAATTCATATTCATAAGTACCCCAACCGCCACTAGCTATTGCGGTAATTGTACCTTTATCGTTATCACAAGTTACATTTGAAGTTTCGGTTGCCACAACGGTTAATGGGTCTAATGGCGAAGGAATAATAACAGTTGAAGTCGTTGTACAAAACGGACTTGCGGTTTCTGTAATGACTACCGAATATGTACCAGATGCCATTCCTGAAACTACTTCTGGATTTGTAGATGTATTTGCGGAAACAACTCCAGTTACTGAAGCTGATGTGCTATCAAAAACTTCATAAGTATAAGGCCCTGAATAGCCACTTACATTAATTTCGAAAGCACCTGTATTATCCCCAAAACAAGTTATTGCTGTTGGTGTGGTTGTAACAATTGGAGCAATTGCTTCTGGTAAAACCACTTCAACATCTGTTGAACATGTATTTGCATCTGTTATTGTAATGGTATATGTTCCCGAAGGTACTCCAGAAAAAATAGTGCCACTTAAACTTATACTTGCTGGATTTGGGCTTATGGAATAGGTGTAAACCCCTGTGCCTCCTGTACCCGTTATTGTTATTTCTCCATCATCATTATTACATGTTGGTAAAGCTGTAACAGATGGTGTTATAGCTACAGGTGGCGCGATATTTAAAGTTACTGTATTTCCACAACCGTTAGCATCTTGTATTGCTACAGTATGCGTTCCTGATGTTAGATTTGAAATTGAAAACGGGGCAGTTCTAGTTTGAAATGCGCCACCATCAATACTATAACTATAAGGTGGAATTCCAGTAGTTGTTAAAGCGACATCTATTTCAAAATTACCTTCTGTTACTGTACATTGGTTATTTACGGTAGCTGAAATTATAGGCTCTGGATCAAGTGGTAGTACTATTGCTGGTGTTGTTTTGATACAATTATAAGCATCTCTAACATGTACATAATAGGTATTGGCATCTTCATTAAATGTATTTGTTGCAGCCCAAGATGGATCTGTTGCTAATGGAGCAGTTGCCGATGTTGTAATTTGATACGAATATGGCGGTGTTCCATCTCTAGCAATAACGCTAATCAATCCTGAATTTACATTACAATTTGCATTTCTATCAACGGTTGCAGTGATACTTAAATCGATAGCGGATTCCACTATTTCAAAAACCACGGATGCAGATTCACAGCCATGAAATAATCCTGTTCCATTTTCAGTAAAAACAATATAATACTGTCCAGGAGCTAATGTACCTGGGGTTGGCGTAGTTACTGTTTCTGTTGTTCCGAAAGTAACTGGCAAATTGGTTGGTCCACTTATTAAAACGTTTGTAAATGCTCTGTATATCTCATAGTCAACAGAAGTAGTGGTGCTATCAAAATTATCAATAGTAAATGTAACACTACCATTATCTCCGCCTTGACAGATTACATTGTTAGGTAAAACTGTGGAGGTCAACGTTGAAGCTGGATCTATGGCAGCATCAGCAGATTTCACAAAATAACAATCTGTTGAGAGATCATGAACAACAAAAGTATAGATAACTCCTGGCGTTAAATTTGTAAACGTTCTTCTATCTGGGAATCCAATATCTGACGGCAAAAACGTAGATGTATAAGGAGATGTATTGAACTCAAGAATACCAAATTCGTAATTTCCACTACCAACAGCCGATACAGCCTGAACTATTGCCGTGCCTCCAGAAGTACAATCTGGAACCGTCGTATTCACATTAATCAATAAATCTGATGGTGGCGAGGCGATTATAATTTGATCTGAAAGACTACATCCATTGGCATCAACGACATTAATTGTATAAGTTCCGAAGTTGATAATATTAAATGTATGATTTTCATTTGAAGTCGCCGAATAAGGGCTTCCTGGAATAACATCTCCAAAATTGTTTGAAATGAAATACGTAAATGGTGCAGTTCCTCCCGAAACATTTTCAACCGTAATAGCCCCTAAACTTGAACCTCCCGGATTATTACATGTGATATCTACTTTTGATAAATCGAATGCAATCGGGTCTGGATTTGCAATTGTAATAGGTGCAGTATCTGTACATAAATTTGCATCGGTTAAAGTAATCGTATAATTACCTGCTGGCAAACCTGATGTTTGTGTTCCGAAATCAGTTCCCAATGTGTCATTATTCACATTGATAACAAAAGGAGGCGTTCCCACAGTATTATTTATTGTAATGTCTATCGCCGCATTGGTATCGCCGTTACATAAATTGTTTTGAGTTTGACTTACTGATGTGATCTCCGGTAATGAAATCGCACTTATAGTTTGAACTCCAGATGCTGCAGTACAGTTATTTGCATCCGTGATTTGGAATTGGTAAGTGCCATCAGTAGGTACATTATAAGTAAATGTTGTTCCTGTTGACCCGATAGTAGTATATGCGCCACTATTTATGGATACAGCGTAAGTAAAGGGTGCGGTACCTCCAGAAATAGTTCCCGTAATAGTTCCATCAGGTGAAGCGGTACAATCTAAATCTTTCGTAATAATTGTACTTAGCGTTAAAGGTGGTAATGGGTTAATAGTGTAGGTTTCAGCATAAGTACAGTCATTGGCATCACGTACTTGGAATGTGTAAGTTCCTGGAGCTAATCCTGGAAATATATTAGATGTTTGATAGGCTGTCGCTGCTCCTAAAGGTGCAATAATTTGATATTCCAATGGACTTAAACCACCTGTTGCAGTCAAGGTAACATCAGAGGTGTTTGACGGACAACTTATTGGCGTACTGTTAAAATCTAAATCCGTTGGGGGATCTAAAGCATCAATTGTAATTGGTGCAGCAACAAAAGTACACACGTTAGCATCTCTTACTGTTACTGTGTAAGTACCTTCTGCTAAACCAGTAAATGTATTTCCTGATTGAAAGTTAACTCCATCTATACTATATCCAAATGGTGGTTGTCCCGTTACTCCAGATACTGTAATTACTCCATTGGTCGCACATGTATATGGAGTAGTTAAAGTAACTGTTCCGTTTATAGCTGTAAGTGCAGTTATTGTTATGGTTTGTGGTGCGCTTGTACATATATCTGCCCCTACTGAATATTCAACAATAACCTCATAATCTCCTGCTGCCAATCCTGTGAAATTTGGTGAGTTAACATAAGTTGTTCCATTATCAATACTATAACGTAACGTATTTCCGTTAGGGTTTGAAACATTAATATTTATGGTGCCACTATTTGCTGCATCTGAACATAAAATATCCGTTTGAGCCACAGTAAAATCTGGTGCAGCAATTGCATTTACGGTTAGTGATGTATCTGCTGAACAATTATTTGAATCTACCACAGTAATGTTATAAACTCCCGAAGTAGTTACACTAATTTCTGGTGTCGTTTGAAAAACCGTAGTACTATTTACAAAGTAATAATATGGTGGTGTGCCTCCAACTGGATATACTGTAATTTCCCCATCGGTACATGTTAATGGTGTTGTAAGTGCCGCTGTCACTTCTAATAAAGGTGGGTCTATTATATCGATATCTCCCGTATATGCACAACCATCTTCAGTTGAAACATTTATGGTATAAGTCCCTTCGTCTAAGTTTTCAAACACATAATTGTCTTCTGTAATCGGGCCAACGCTATTTACCAAAGTTGCACCGTCATATATTGAAAAGAAATATTGTGGGCGCGCATCATTGGCCGAAACATATACACTACCTAATCCACCATTACAAAGCGGTTGGGTTATAATTGTTGACACCGTAAAATCCGTCGCTCTTATCTGAACGTCTGGTACAGAGAAAATACAAGGGTTTGGAGTCACTCCTATTTGCCTGATGTAAACACTATAAATATCTGCCGTAGTTATAGAAAATATATTACTAGGTTGATAGTTTACGCCATCAATACTATACTCATAACCACTTGGTACTCCACCAACCACTATTTCACCTGGTGTGGTACAATAAATATCTTTTGAGGTAACCGTTGGTATTAATAAATTGGTATAGACATTAAAATAAAACTGATTAAAACAACCACCTTGATAATTTAAGGTCAATCGGTATTGACCAACTGTATCAATCATATAATCTGGCCCAGTTTGTACTTCATTCCATGTACAGGTAGCATCTTCATTCGCACAATCTTGATTTAAGACGGCATCGCAGCTGGCTTCGTCCAAGCGTTCCCAAATCATTGTTGTTGTATCTGTTATTCCAGTTTGAATAAATCTTGAATCATTGGCACCACATAGATAAAAATTTGGTAATAATTTACCATCATTAGGACAGCTTACAACTTCATCAGCAAAGGGTATTACTGGATTTGTGACATTAGCTCCAAAAGTAATCACTTCAAATTCTTGATTAATAGATTGACATGGTGCTATTGCTGTATTTCTAACATAATATCTACCAGTAGTTGTTACCGTGATAGATTGGGTTGCGCCTATTACAGGAGTTCCTGACGGACTGGTTGACCAAGAATAAGAATCGTATCCATTGGCTGCGTTTAATGTTGCACTTGCGCCACAAAGCACTACTTCCTCTTCAAAAGTACAGTTTAAATCTGCTAAAAAATTTGTTGCTGCAGGTGTTAACAAACAGCCTGTATTGGAACTAAAACTTGGGTCATCTGAAATTACAAATGTTGAATTTATAGTACCGTTATAGGTTACAAAAGCTTGATTACTAATAATATTAGAACACGCATCAGTTAATAAACTACATGATGAAACAACTGTAACTTTAAAGCGAATTTCCTGTAAAGGGTCATTTTCCTCAACAACAGAATCATCAACACTAAAAACAATTTCCCTGGTTGCTGCATTATAGCTTTGTACGGTTACACCAGGCGGTAATACTCCCATATCTGCGGGATAATTAAAAACAATATTTATAGGAAGTACATCTCTAATAATTAGGTTTGTTGCATCATCATTTCCGGTATTCTGAAAACCAATAATATAATTTAATTCATCACCAAGATCAACCAATTGGTTACCAATATCGTTTCCTAATACATCCTCAACTACTTTGGTAAGTGTTATTTTAGGCTCAATAATTTCAACGGAAAATGAGGTTAAGAATACGCCATAACCATCTCCATTTGTTGTTAGTTTTAAATCTCCCGCTGTGGCACTATTAGGCAACACCGAATTAAGCGGATTCGGTATTTTAACATTGTTAATATCTAATCCAAGTGTATTTAAACTGGCGGGGTTTCTATTAATTTGATGCACGCCATCTTTAGTAATTGTGGAATTGAAAAAATTATTAGGTTCGTTTATGGCATCACTTAAAATAGTATAAGTTGGTAATGTACTTGCCTTAAATTGAAATGAATCCCCTCTAATACCGATATCGCCTTCTAAGGCAGAAACACCAATATTTGCATTTACCGGTAATGGTGCCGGCAATGTTTGAAATCCTGAAACTGGAATGTCTAGTTGTATTGTATTTTGTACACCTGCATAGCCATCAAAAACTGAAATAAACTTACTTGGTAATAAAGGGCTTTCATATATTACAACAAGTGTCCAACCTGCGGAACACCCGCCTTTTCGAATCCCTCTTGTAGCTCTAAGATTTGCCACAGTATATTCACCATCAGCTTCTGCCAATCCTTGTAACAAACCTGTTACATTCTTATAACATATTATGGGTGAATCTTTAAAAGAATCGGTTATATCAGGACCATTATACTTATAACCATCAAAAATAATATCATCTTCTTCTCCAATAGGGTCGGCATTAGTATCTGCTTCCAGGTCTATAAATCCACCAGTAGGCAATTTAAATTTTATTTGATTCCAATCTTCAAGTCTTGGTGTCCCTTCAAATTGTACAGCTCTATTATTTGCAATTTCAAGAGGATATACCGAAGCCCAGTACAAGCCCGCATAAATTATTCTTTTACATGAATTATTTGTTTCTAAATTTGCACTACTAGAACTAAAAATTGAAGGATCTCCACCGCTAGCAACGTTAACATAAACACCTTCATTGTTATTATTGATATCGGTTCCGTTGTATGGGAGCGGCAAATCTTTTGCAGTTACAATACCATTTCCAATTAAAGTAATATCTCCTTTTACTTTAATACTACCCCCAGGTAATCTTGGAGAAAAAGGAACAGGAAGTTGCGCAAACATTTGGGTACTCATAAAAAGTAACAAAACACTAAATGCTGCCTTTACATAAGTAGGTTTTTTCATGGTTGGTTTTTCTAGTATCACTTTTCAATTTGGGGGAATCAAAAAGAAATATTTTTGTTAATTACAATATTAAAGTCGCATAAAAAGTAAGATTTTATTTTCTTAAAAATTTACACAACAGATTTTAACGTATTTAAACGGCATAAATATCGTAAAAATAACTCTAATAACCTTAAAGAGCCATCACATTTAACACAGTTAATCGATGAAATGACAATTTCATCTATTTTTTTAAATAAATATGTAGGAATTAAAATTCAAATACACAATAAATTCATGTAATGTATAGTTGATGCATTTTTTTTTAAAAAGCAGATGAATAAAAAAATAGTAAATTAAAAGGTTAGTTTTCTATTTTAACCAAGGACATTTTACCATTATAAGGGGTACTGCCTTTAGCTTCTAATGCATTTTTAGCCTCACCAATTGAACCAAATTTTTCGTAATAGATGAAGTATTTATTAGTAGTTACATCAAAGAAGAAATTAACATTCTTTTCTCCTGAAGCCACAACTTTGGTTACAAACTCATCTCTTTTCTCAATATCACTATGCACAGCAATTACCATATAATAACCATTGTCTTCGTTAGTTACGTTCTTAATAATTTGAATATTTCGAGTTTGCTCTTCACCAAAATCAAAGTCCTCTTCCCTTAATGGTGTTGCACTTTCATCTGTAAATTTCTTAATACGGGCCAAAGCAGCTTTATCTTTTATATAACGATCTTCTTGGTTATCATATGCTGCTCGTCTAATACGTCTTTTCCTTTCATAATCTGTGGCAACCTTAATGTCTTCTAACGTAGCTTCAAGACCCCTCTTAGCGGTAATTGTTTTTAACTGTTCAGATTTTAATCGCTCTATGGTTTTCAAATAAAAGGCGTTTACTGGATCATTTTTACTCCTCACTTTTTTCTTTCGAGTTATGTATAAAGTCTCAAGTTCAATAATTTTTATATTTTGTTCTTCTATCCTTTTATTAATTTCATCTTGTACTTTTTCTAAAGCCTCATTTTCGGCAGTAATGCTTTTAAACTGTTTTGGTGCTTGATAAAGGCCTTGTTCACTTAAATCGTTCTCCTTTTTTAGATCATCTAAATCATTTTGCTTACTGTCTATCTTTTTTGATAAATTATCTAATAGTTCTCGCTGAATTTTTATAGTCTCTTCGGAAGATTTCGTTAAATCTCTCATAGATTGCGATGTCGCATCCGTTGCTTCGGGGATGGATTCATTAACTGCTGTTGTTTCTGCTTCGAGTTTTGCTTTTGCTTCTGCTTTTAATCTTTCAGTTTCTTCCAGTTGTTTTTTGGCTTCTGCATCTGCTTTGGCCTTTTCTATGGCCTGTAATCGGGCTGCTTCTTTTGCCTTGGCTTCCGCTTCCAACTTAGCTTTTGCTGCTTCCGCTTCCAATTTTGCTTGGGCTTCCGCTTCTAGCCTCAATCTGGTTGCTTCTTCTCGCTTTAATCTTTCGGCCTCTTCCAGTTGTTTTTTGGCTTCTGCTTCAATTCTAGCTTTTTCTATGGCCTGTAATCGTGCCGCTTCTTTTGCCTTGGCTTCCGCTTCCATCTTAGCTTTTGCTGCTTCCGCTTCCAATTTTGCTTGGGCTTCTGCTTCTAACCTTAATCTGGTTGCTTCTTCCCGCTTTAATCTTTCGGCTTCTTCCAGTTGTTTTTTGGCTTCTGCTTCGATTCTAGCTTTTTCTATGGCCTGTAATCGGGCTGCTTCTTTTGCCTTTGCTTCTGCTTCCAACTTAGCTTTTGTTGCTTCCGCTTCCAGTTTTGCTTGGGCTTCCGCTTCCAACCTTAATCTGGTTGCTTCTTCTCGTTTTAATCTTTCGACTTCTTCTAATTGTCTTTTGGCTTCAGCATCTGCTTTGGCTTTTTCTATTTGTTGTAAGCGCGCTGCTTCTTTTGCCTTGGCTTGTGCTTCCAACTTAGCTTTTGCTGCTTCCGCTTCCAGTTTTGCTTGGGCTTCCGCTTCCAACCTTAATCTGGTTGCTTCTTCTCGTTTTAATCTTTCGGCCTCTTCCAGTTGTTTTTTGGCTTCTGCTTCAATTCTAGCTTTTTCTATGGCCTGTAATCGGGCTGCTTCTTTTGCCTTTGCTTCTGCTTCCAACTTAGCTTTTGTTGCTTCCGCTTCCAGTTTTGCTTGGGCTTCCGCTTCTAACTTCAGTTTACTTTCTTCTATTTTACGTTTTGCCAATTCATCATCTTTATTTTTAGAAGTATTTATAGCTAATGGATTCGATTTTTCATTTGAATTCACAACTGAAGCTTGTTCCTTTTTAGCCTCGGCAGCTGCTTTACGTTGGGCTGCAATTTCTATTCGTCTCTTAGCCATTATTTCAGAGTCACTCTTCGAAATGGTATTTGCTTTTACTTTTTTATGTCTTGAATTGAAAACAGATTGCTCTTCATCATCGTCACCGTAACTAAAACGATACTTATTCTTAAATCTATACGCTATTGTAATTTCATGGGAATTTCCAAATTCCGACAAATTGCCCATGGATTGCTCGTAGTTATATTCTAAAGCAATATTCTCGGTTACGTTGAGACCAATTCCTGCGGAAGCACCATATAATGAATTGTAACCTGCCTGTGCCCAAATTCCCTTTGGGACAGTTAACATTACCAATCCAGAAAGTACTGCCTGGTCTTTTTTAAATTCACTTTTAAAAAGTGTTGAAAATTTACTTTCATCAAAAAAACCACGCGAATTCATATAACCTGTGTACATGATATGTCCTTGAATAGCTTGTTCTGGATTATCTTCAATCATTTTGGAATTACTGATATCATAGGCCACCAGATTATTAATAGAGACTCCAAAATCTAAAAAAGTTGTGCCGTAGTTAATACCTGGATTTACCGTAAATAAAAAGCTAGATGGTATATTTTGTAAAGTTGGATCTGGAGTATTAACAACTACTCGACCTTGACTAATGCCACTTTGGTAAGCGCCTAAATTTAATCCGAAAGTTAAATTACTGTCATTACTGATATTGACATTGTATGCAAAATTTAAAATCCCCCCGAAAGTAGTTAAAACACCAAAATCTTGCTGAAACAAACTTAAACCTGCTCCAATATTTTCCTTAAATCTACCCGAATAACTAAATAAATAGGATTGTGGCGCATCATTAAATTGTACCCATTGTTTTTTATTGGTAAAACTTATAAATCTATTTTGTTCCCTTACAAAACTGAATGTGGGGTTAATGGCATATCTATTAAACTTTAAAGAGTTTCTAACTGGTAGCGACAACCCAACAACAGCACTACCCTCTTGGGAATGGAATTGCTGTATGGTACAGAAAACTAGAAGCAGATATATTAGATATTTGTTCATTTTATTTCACAACCGTAATAGACCCTTTTATCGTCTTTTGGTTTTCTGTTTTTATAATGTAATAGAAAATTGGGCTCACATCTTTAAAATTCAATTGCTTTTCTGGCCAATTATTTTGATAATCTTTTGTCGAAAGTGCTACTTTTCCACGAGCAGTATATAATGTAACTTCGGTATTTGTGCCGCTAACGTATGCCTGAGGAATTACCCACGTATCATTTGTTCCATCTCCGTTTGGAGTGATTACATTAGGAATTTGCAACACGTCTGGAAATGGTTCGGTAACTCTAAAACTAAATTCCTTTGATGACAGACAACCAGACATTTGGTTGATTATAGCTTTATAATTTCCTTCCTGTAAAACTTCATATGTGGAATTATTTGCACCAGTAATTACAACATCATTTAAATACCATTTAAATTCTGGGTTCACCGCCGTGGTTGTCACAGTTACATCTAATGTTTCGCCATCGGGTAGCATAGTGGGTTGACCAACATCAACATCGATACTACTTTCAAAACCTGTATTCTCTAATGTAATGGTGGCACTTGCAGTACAATCTCCTAAATCTATAGTGACGGCGTAAGTTCCATCTTCATTGGTTTGGTACATCTGGTTTGTTGCACCTGCAATTTCATTTCCATCTTTATACCATTGATACGCAACTCCGTTTATAGCGCTTAAAATTGTTGGGCCATCTGCCGAACAATAAGGATTTCCTAAACTAGAACTAATAGAACTTGTTGCGGTTCCAGATGAAGCCTCACTTATAGTTACTCGGTTTGAAAAAGAATTTGATGTACAAGAACCATAATCGGTTTCTACAAAATAAGTTCCAGGGCCGCTAACCGATAAACTTTCTCCTGAAGCCACAAAAACTGATGTTGTTGGGCTTGTTTCCTTATACCAATTGAAACTCAATGACGGGTATTGTAATGGCGAATCATTCATTGCACCTCCGGGGTTATCAATGATTAGTAGATAACTTCCACCTGAGCAATACACACCTGTTTCAACTAAATTATTTATTGAAAATGGCGCGTCTTGAATTTTATAATAGGCAGGAAATGCATTTGATGCACTACTTGTTACTGCTGGCGCAGTACTTTTTACTCTAAGCTTATATGATTCCCCAGAAGTTGTTGTTGGTAAAGAAATGCTAATAGTGACTGGTGAGGTTGTTATGCTTCCAGCTGTTGAAGTATATACTGTTGTAGTATTTGAAAAACTTCCCGTAGCATCAGATAACTCAACAATAAACTGATTTGAAGGATTTAAATTTGCTTCGGGTGAAAACGAAAAAGTAACATCGAAACTATTAAATGAAGCACTCGCACATGCTTGGGTAAAACCCAAATTAGGTTTACTAATTACTATTTGTGCATTTAAGGTACCTAAACAGGAAACTATAATTGCTATAAAAATCAGAATAGTAAAATTCCTCATACGCTTTTATTCTTTTTAATAAAACGTCTAGGAATTAAAATGCTCTAAATTATTATTTTAGAACTAAATTTTCCCAAATTATGAGCGTGTAAATTGGAAAGTAACAACCTAGAGTTTTTGTCATATTTATTGTAAAGTTTTAATCTTATTCATCCATTAAATCCCTATCAATATTTGTTGCAATTATTTTATTGATTCTCAATCTAAAATCGGGTTTTTTATAATCTTCCGCAGCGATAAAAGTTTCAGAATTTTTACTTTTAGAATACACATTAAAGAAGGCGTTATTGCCATACCAGTTCTCTAAGTCGTCATTATTAGAATTGTTTTCTACAAAAATGTTTCCTTTACAATTATTAAAATACATCTCTTTTAACGAAATTCTATGCAAATTTTCTTGATTCAGTTGTATGTCGTCATCTAAAATTACCGCTGGGTTGAAACCAGAAATAACGCTTTTAAACATGTTCAATTTAGAACTTTCGCCTACAAAAATTGCTTCGTGCACTAAATTCATTTTTATATCAGATGCTAAATCTTCACTATCATTAAGAAATGTTAAGTTCCTCGCTTCTAAGGATGTTTTGCTTTTCGTAAAATCAAATTCTTCTTTTTTATCATATGAAAGCACTTCTAGACACCTTGATCTTTCACCGTTTGATGCATAAGGAGATCTAATGGCTAAAGAGTTGGACAACTTCGAGTTTGTGCCGTAATTGAATTTGAAATCTGTTCCTTTTGCTCTATGGGACACAAGACTGAATAATGACACATTACCTCCCCAAACTTCAAAAGCATCTTCTCCAGAGTTACTGACCATTACGTTGCGTATTTCGGTATCAGATCCAACACCAGCTAGAAGTAGGCCATTAAAATAACCTTCTTGAGAAACTCTTTTACCTGCATATTCTATTCTAACATATTTAAATATTCCAGAAGAATGTATCGGATTATCACCCCCATAATTGGTATGTCTATAATCGGCAGCATTTAAGTTTGGATAATAAGATGCTACTGAACCAGAACCAAATCTATTTACTGGAGCATTACCAAGTATGATAATTCCACCCCAGTCGCCTGCTCTTTTTACACTCCTGTTTGAAGTAAAAATTATAGGATCGGTTTGATAACCTTCAGCAATTATTTTAGCACCATTGGCCACTGTTAGCGAACCTTTTGTTTTGTAATCGCCTAAGATTGTTGTTCCTGGTTCAATAGTTAAGGTTGCTTCGTTTGTTACAAAAACACTTCCCATAAGCAAATAAACTTCACTCTTGTGTAATGTTCTATGCTCTGTAATGGTTCCAGATAATATTTCTGTTGGCTCTCCATAATCTTTTTGAATAGGTTTAAATTCAGTCCAATTATTCAACCAGTTTTTATTGCCCACTATTCCTTTTTCCTGTTGGGAAAAAGCATTTCCAAGTGTGAGCAAAAAAAGTAAAACGATAAGGGTAAAGTTTTTCATTTTATGAGGATTATAGTTGTATCTATTTTCAATCATTCATTTGACAACCAAAAATAAGGGTTAAATCCACGAAATACCAATTATTTCGATGAAATGCATTTTTTTAATTAAAAAGATTGTTATTTTATCGATGAAATGCATTAAATAATGTTTTATGAAATATGAGAAAGAATTAACTTTCAGTAACAAAATTATAAGAAATACCAGTTTTTATTCCTGAATTTTCTAATGAAATCAACTAGAAGATTACGGTAATTATTCAAAAAAAAAGTCTAGAGATAATGACACCCTCTGGTTTTTAGCAGAAAATTCCATACCATTTACCAAAAACTTAATCTAATGAAATTCACTATATTCATGTAGAGACTTTAAAGCTTCCTCATAGAATATAATGGCTGAGACCAAGTCGTTTGTATCAGAATATGGTAAAATTCTTTTTTGAAATTCAGAAGTTTTCTCTAAAAATTCATCCGTTGCTTCAAACTGATCATCAAGGGCTTTCCTATTGTCGCTGTCATTTGGAATACCCAAGGTTGACATTGTAACACCTGGTTTAGTAGCAAAAGCGATGTAAGGCAATAATTTAACAAGACTCTCAATGCGTTCTACATAAAGCACTAACAATTCACCTTTGGCCATACGATCCAATTCAGATTTACTATGGTATTTTTTTATGGCAACATCGTCACTTATAATACTTTTTGGCTGTTTCCTTTTTTGAGCAAAACCAGCGCCTGCCACAAGTATAAAGCAAAAACTAAGAAAGATTAATTTTGTTTTCATGTATTCGATTTAAGGGTTTAAGGTCGCTAATTTATGTAATTTATCGTAAAAAACAATCCTTTTGTCGATTTTTTTAATAAATAAAAATAGTATTGTAAGTAATATATACCTAGAATTATAAACTTTATAATCTAAATATGTTAATACTATTGACTTTATTTAAAGAAATGTAATTTAGCAGTCCTAAACAAAAATACATGAACCTATCTCAAGTAAAGTTAGTGGTTACAGATATGGATGGTACACTTTTAAATTCCAAACATGAAGTAAGCCCTCTATTTTTCGAACTATTTAATAAACTAAAATCTCATAATATTATTTTTACTGCTGCTAGTGGACGTCCGTATTATGGTATCACCGATAAGTTAAAAGCCATTAAAAACGATATTATAATTGTTGCAGAAAACGGAGGGTTTGCTGTAAAGGAAGATGTTACCTTGCTTTCAAACCCGATAAAGGATGAAAATCTTAATAATATCATTACCATAATTAGTAAAATTAATGATGCACACCCTGTATTTTGTTCAAAAACAAAAGCATTTGTAATGAGCAAATCGAAACCCTTATTGAATTTATTATCAGAATATTATGCCAGCTATAGTATTATTGATTCACCCGATGATATAGATAATCCTATTTATAAAGTGGCCTTATTTCATGAAGAGAGTTCAGAAAAATATATTTATCCCCATGTGAAACATTTAGAATCTCATTTTAAAGTAAAATTATCGGCAACACATTGGGTTGATATTTCTGAAAACATTGCCAATAAGGGACACGCAGTAAAGCATATACAAGATAAATTCAATATTACGGCAGAAGAAACTTTAGTTTTTGGAGATTATAACAACGATATAGAAATGTTGCAAACGGCCTATTTTAGTTATGCCATGGAAAATGCGCACAAAGACGTTAAATCTATAGCTAGATTCGAAACTAAAAGTAATAATGATTTTGGCGTAGAACTAATTTTACAAAAACTTTTAAAAGAAAAAGATAACTTTGTACTGTAATTTTATGAAATAAATACGCAACCATTGTTAACTTTTATCATCTAACTAATAACTATAAGGCTATTGTTTATGAAACTCAAAATATTTCTTCCTGCTATTTTCCTTTTATTATGTACTAGTTGTAGCCTGAACAATAGCGATGACCCTGCTAGTGAATCACAAAGAGAAATAGAAATTTACCAATGGCATTTAACTAATGTTTCAGGTGGCATTGCTGGTGTTGATATTGATTTTGATATGGATATTATCATATACGTATTTAGCGTAGATTCTAATGGAAATGGCACTTTATCTGTTCAAAACAATAATGACGATAACACACTAGAAGATGGATTAGATACTGGTGTTTATGCCATATCAATCCCTGCCTATGATACAAATTCTATTCTTTTTGTCGATGGTACAGAATACGGAGCAATCGTAACACCAAATATTGAAAGTGGCGAAGATTTAATAATCGACCAAAACATAACTTCAACCGGAACGCTATCTGATGGGTTTAAATATACTTTTAAACGAAAAATTATAACGCAAACAATTTAAGAGATTGTTTAAAAATGATTGACGAAATCTTAAACAATCTCTAAGTTTTTTGCTTCTTCTTTTTGGCTGCTGGAAATAAAACATTGTTTAATATCAATCTGTATCCAGGTGAGGTAGGGTGTAAATCCAATTCTGTTTTCGCATCTCCCACTCTATGTTGATAGTCTTCTGGATCATGGCCACCGTAAAACGTAAAAAAGCCTTTTCCTTTAATACCATGAATGTACTTGGCTTCACCATTGGCTTTATTTTCTCCCATTACCAATACATTCGATTTTATTTGATCTCTAGTAAAAGCAGTCGTTTGGCCCATAAATCCTTTGACCAATGCGGTATGGTTTTGACATAACATAGTTGGTACAGGATCCCATTTTGCTGAAAATTCCATTAACGAGAAATAATCTGTTGTTTTGGACACCATTCGTTTTCGTGTTGTATCTATTGATGAAAACTCATAAACCATCGGATTTCGTTCAAGTGTATAATTTGTAAATGCAAAAGTTTTACCATAATCGATCTTCTTTTGATAACTTGGGTCACTCCCATCCCCATCAAACATGGGCTCGCATATATCTATCCCTTCTGCAGATAAAGCAACATCAAAACTATCTGTAGCACTACACATCGCAAACATAAAACCTCCACCAACAACATAATCCCGGATTTTCAAAGCCACATCTGCTTTTGCTTTAGACACTTTACTATACCCTAGCTTTTCTGCAAGCGCTTCGGCTTCTTTCTTTTCCTGAATGTACCAAGATGAAGTGCGATACATGCTGTAAAATTTACCATACTGTCCAGTAAAATCCTCATGATGCAGGTGTAGCCAATCAAACAATAATAGCCCGTCGTTTAAAACTTCTTCATCGTAAACTGTCTCGTACGGAATTTCGGCATACTTCAAGACCATAGTTACAGCATCATCCCAAGGCAGTTTGCCCTTGGGTGTATAAACAGCAATTTTTGGTGCTTTTTCTAGCACAACCGCTTCCATATTTTGACTGGGACTAGCAATTTCCTCGAGAATACTTTCTGCTTTAGCATTTGAAATCACTTCAAAAGACACTCCTCTAATCTGGCATTCTTGTTGAATCGTTTCGGTATCAGGCAATAAGAATGAACCACCTCTATAATTGAGTAACCATTTTACCTTTAATTGCTTATCTAAGGTCCAATAGGTGATGCCATAAGCTTTTAAATGATTCTTTTGGGTATCTACATCCATTGGAATTAGGATATAGGACGCATAGGTCTTAAATGATATTAAAATGAATAGGATAAATAATAGGGACTTTTTCATAAACCGAAAGATAAAGAAAAATTCAACCTCATTAAATTAATCATATGTTAAAAAGGCACATCATTCTCCTCCTCATCATTAAACGAACTACCAAAAGCTTGGTCTGGGCTTGCCGTAAAATTATCAGTTTTAAATGTATCATCATTTGCAGCAGCGTTCATTTTACTATGAAATTCAAACGGCGAATCAAAATCATCCAAATTATCGAACTTACCTAAGTGTCCAACGAATTTTAAACGAATGTTCTCCAAACCACCATTTCTGTGTTTTGCGATGATAAACTCTGCCTGACCTTCCGTTGGCGAACGTTCTTCGTCATCCCACTCGTCAATTTTATAATATTCTGGTCTGTAAATAAAGCTTACAATATCGGCATCTTGCTCAATGGCGCCAGATTCACGTAAATCTGATAATAACGGACGCTTGCTACCTCCACGGGTTTCAACCGCACGCGATAACTGCGATAAAGCAATTACCGGAACATTCAATTCCTTTGCCAAAGCTTTCAGGTTTCTCGAAATCATTGAAATTTCTTGTTCGCGATTTCCTGCATGACTACTCCCTCCCGTCATCAACTGTAAATAATCAATCATGATCATTTTTATACCGTGCTGTGATGCCAGTCGGCGCGCTTTTGCTCTTAAATCGAATATTGAAAGCGAAGGCGTATCATCTATAAACAATGGTGCTTTTTCTAAATCTTTAACTTTTACATTGAGTTGTTCCCATTCGTGCTTTTCTAGTTTTCCTGTTCTCAATTTTTCAGAAGACAAGCCCGTTTCACTAGAAATTAAACGCATAATTAACTGTACGGATGCCATTTCTAATGAGAAAAAAGCGACAGGAATCTTTTGATCTACAGCAATGTTTCTTGCCATGGATAGCGTTAAAGCCGTTTTACCCATACCAGGACGTGCTGCAACAATAATTAAATCTGAAGGTTGCCATCCAGAAGTTAATTTGTCCAATTTATGAAACCCTGTTGGAATACCACTTAAACCTTCCTTATTAGAAATCTCCTCAATTTTTTTCTTGGCTTGAATTACTAAGTCTTGTGCGGTTTCACTAGATTTTTTGATATTTCCTTGGGTAACTTCGTAAAGTCTGGATTCGGCCTTATCCAATAGATCGAAAACATCTTTGGTTTCATCATAGGAATCCTCAATTATTTCGTTCGAAATTTTAATTAAGCTCCGCTGAATAAATTTTTGAAGAATAATACGTGCATGAAATTCGATATGCGCCGAAGAAGATACTTTTTGAGTTAAGGAAATGAGGTAAAAATCGCCGCCGGACAGTTCTAATTTAGCGTTCTTTTTTAATCGTGTTGAAACGGTTAATAAGTCAACCGGCTCACTATCTTCAAACAATTGAAAAATGGCTTCAAAAATATGTTGATGGGCTTCTTTGTAAAATGCATCGGCACTCAAAATATCGATTACCTCATCAACACCTTTCTTATCAATCATCATCGCCCCTAGAACAACCTCCTCTAAATCAAGTGCTTGAGGTGGTATTTTTCCTTTCTCAAGACTAATTAAAGTACTTTTATCAACTTTATATCCAGTAATTTGATTTGGTTGTTTCATAGCAACAAAATTAGAAAAATTAATCCTTTTTCGTTTTCATTCTTATACAAAATAACTGTTGATAACTTAAATAAATTGTGAATAGCGACAAAAAAAATCTGAAGCTTTCACTTCAGATTTTAATATGTTTTGGTTTTAAGTAGCTTAACCCTTGAACACACCCATATTGGCATATTTATCCATGCGAGTATTTACCAAATCTGTTGGTGATAAGTTTTTTAATTCATTATAACACTTTTCAATGGCATTGCTCACTGCCTTAAAAGTTTTCTCCCTGTCTCTGTGAGCGCCTCCTAAAGGTTCCTTGATAATCTCATCAACCAATTTTAGTTTTTTCATATCAATTGCCGTCAGTTTTAAGGCCTCAGCGGCCTGCTCCTTATATTCCCAACTGCGCCATAATATAGATGAACAGGATTCTGGTGAAATTACAGAGTACCATGTGTTCTCTAACATTAAAACCTTATTTCCAACACCAATTCCCAAAGCACCGCCCGATGCGCCTTCACCAATAATTATGGTTATAATTGGTACTTTTAAACGTGCCATCTCCAAAATATTTCTGGCAATTGCCTCTCCTTGTCCGCGTTCTTCAGCTTCCAGACCTGGGTATGCACCTGGAGTATCAATTAGGGTGACCACGGGAATTCCAAATTTTTCGGCAGATTTCATTAAGCGCAACGCTTTTCTATAGCCTTCTGGGTTCGCCATCCCGAAGTTTCTTAACTGGCGGGTTTTGGTATTATATCCTTTTTGTTGCCCAATAAACATATAGCTTTGGTCTCCAATCTTACCTAAACCGCCAATCATGGCTTTATCATCCTTAAAATTTCTATCTCCATGAAGTTCTAAAAAAGAATTTCCGCAGATAGCTTTAATATGATCCATTGTATAGGGTCTATCTGGATGTCTTGATAACTGCACCCTTTGCCAAGGTGTTAAGTTTTTATAAATATCAGTTATAGTAGTTTTTAGTTTTTTTTCTATTTGCTCGCAGGTTTCAGTAACATCTACGTCACTTTCTTCTCCAATAACTTTACATTTTTGAAGTTGGTCCTCAAGCTCTTTTATAGGCAATTCGAATTCTAGATATTCCATAAGGATTTAATTCGGTTATTTTTAGTTAGTACGCAAAATTACGGAATTTATTTTGTTTCGAATTTAGAAAATCACAATTGGTAATTAACTTTTCCATATTAGCTATATTTAACTACAAAAATTGATACATATGCTATTTGATACGCTTTCCTCTTAAAGCATCTTTATTTTTAAGAATGCCGTTCAGCAAAACAGTACTTATAATTAATAATGCGCCATAATAAAAGGACGTGCTCATTTTTTCAGTCTCTGGAAATAACAGCAATGCCAAAATAATACCGTAGATAGGTTCGAGGTTATACGTAAGTACTACTGTATAGGGACTTATTAGTTTCATAACATAAACCGAAGCAATAAAAGCATATGCGGTACAAACTGATGCCAGGATAAAAAGATACCAAAAATCGGCACTACTGAGTTTAAAAAATTCAACTGAAAAACCACCTTCAAAACAAATTATGAATAGTGAAATAAACAATACACCACTTATAAACTCATAAAATGAAATTACGGTAGCCGAATGTTTTCTTAAAAAGATGCCATTTAAAACAGCAAATAATGATGAAAAAAAAGCGGAAGAGATTCCTAATAAAATACCTGTAAGATATTTTAGTTCACTATTAGTAATAATGAAGATACCTATTATGACCAACAGACCGAATATAATTTCGTAACCTATAACTTTTCGTTTAAAAATAATGGGTTCTATAATTGAAGCGAAAAAAGCACCTGTGGAAAACATGGCCAATGCTATTGAAATATTGGCTGCGTCTATGGCTGCAAAAAAAGTAATCCAATGCAATGCGATTATAATTCCAGCTACGGATAATCTTAAAATGGATTTAGGGTTGATTTTAAGCCTAACCCCAGTTATCAAGATATAAACAAACATTAAAACTGCTGCAATAGACATACGAAACCAAACCAACGGCACAGCGGTAATAGATATTACTTCACCCAAAATCGCGGTAAAACCTGCAATAAATACTAAAAAATGAAGATGAATGTAATTCTTTATTTTAGCGTTTGGCATTGTATAAAAGATATACTGCTAAAATACCAAAAATGACATTGGGAAACCATACGGCTATTATGGGAGGAAAATCTGATTGTTGTGCCATTACCCCGAAAATCTTATCAAAAAAGATGAAAATCATGGCAATGCAAATTCCGAGAGCTAAATTAACCCCCATACCCCCTCTTCTTTTTATAGAAGAAACCGCCACTGCAATTATGGTAAGTATAAATATGGATACAGGTAAACTCCATTTTCTGTAAAGCACTAATTTATAACGCCCAATATTTGAAGAGCCCCTTGCTTCTTCTTTGGCTATAAATTTAGTTAACTCCGCATAAGACAACGTTTCTGCAATATAAATCACGGGAGTTAAATCTTCCGCATCAAAGGAAAATAGTGTATCCTTTCTTCTTTGAATGTCTAAAGTATCTTCTAATGCACCAATGTTTCTTTTTGCATAATCTATGAGCCTATAAGTCGTATCTTTTTCAATATAACGGATACTTTTGGCATTAATCTTTGTAATTAATTTACTATCTTCAAAATGCTCTAAAGTAAAATCTTGCCCTAGTTTATTCTTAGAATCATAACTACTTACATAAATAAAATCGGTATCATTTATTTGCCGATATACATTTTGGTTTTCAACAGCACTTTTGTGTTTTTTAAAATATTTATAATCAAATTCGTTAAAGCCTTTACTTGCAGCTGGCGCCAGGAACATGCCTAAAATAAGTGCAAAAATTGCAGTAATTGTAGCACCATATATATAAGGTCTTAAAAATCTAGAAAAAGACACACCCGAACTTAAAAAAGCAACAATCTCAGTATTGTTGGCTAACTTGGATGTAAACCAAATGACAGATAAGAATAAAAATAGTGGAAATAAAAGGTTTGCAAAGTATATCGTAAAATCAAAATAAAACAAGGCCACCTCGTTAAACGGCACATCATTATCCAGAATTTTACCGATTTTTTCAGCTAGATTTACGGTAATTCCAATAGGAATAAAGAGCAGCAACATCATTAAAAATGTAAGCAGATAGCGTTTTAATATGTACCAATCTAATATTTTCATCTTCTCCCTAGCTCTTTATAAACTTTAAGTAAACGGGTATTTTTATTTATTATTTGGACTTTATTTTCTATTGTCTAATTGTCTATTCTCTAAAGTCTCTTTTAAAGTCTCTTTTAAAGTCTCTTATCCATCTGTTTCACCATCATATTTTTCCATGCGGCAAAATCTCCCGCTAATATATGTTTTCTAGCTTCGCGAACCAACCACAAATAAAAACCTAAATTGTGAATGGTGGCTATTTGTTTGCCTAACAATTCGTTGACCGTAAACAAATGTCTTAAATAAGCCTTACTATATTCTGTGTCAACAAACGTAATTGCCATGTCATCAATAGGCGAAAAATCATCAGCCCATTTTAAATTTTTTATATTAATTCTGCCATGGGCCGTAAATAACATGCCGTTTCTTGCATTACGAGTGGGCATCACGCAATCGAACATATCAATACCTAACGCAATATTTTCTAAAATATTGATAGGTGTGCCAACTCCCATTAAATATCTTGGTTTGTCTTCTGGCAATACATTACAAACCACCTCTGTCATGGCATACATCTCCTCAGCGGGCTCTCCAACGGACAAACCTCCAATAGCATTCCCTACCGCTCCAGCATTTGCAATATATTCCGCAGATTGTAGTCGCAAATCTTTATAAGTACCACCTTGAACAATTGGAAAAAAAGCTTGATTATAACCGTATTTTAATGGTGTTTTCTCTAAATGATTGATGCATCTGTCCAACCAACGATGGGTCATATGCATCGAGCGCTTTACATAATTATATTCGCAAGGATAGGGTGTACATTCATCAAAAGCCATGATGATATCCGCACCAATAGATCTTTGAATCTCCATCACATTTTCTGGGGTAAACGTATGGTAACTGCCATCAATATGCGACTTGAACTTTACCCCTTCTTCCTTAATTTTTCTATTGGCAGACAATGAATAGACTTGATAGCCACCAGAATCGGTTAAAATATTCCGGTCCCAATTCATAAATTTATGAAGTCCTCCTGCTTTCTCGATAATATCGGTTTGCGGACGTAAGTATAGATGATAGGTGTTTCCTAAGATAACATCTGGATTGATATCGTTTTTAAGTTCGCGTTGATGTACACCTTTAACTGAAGCAACCGTACCAACGGGCATAAATATCGGGGTTTCAATCACGCCGTGGTCGGTAGTAATGGTACCTGCACGTGCTTTACTTTGGGCGTCTTTTTGTTTTAATTCAAATTTCATAAACCTCTAAACCAGTGCGCAAACCTACATATTTTTAATCAAAAAAAATAAACTTATTAACACTAGTTAATCCTTTGGTCAAAATGCCCATTTAATACTTTGTAAAACTATCTTAATACCCTACTTTTGTGGCGCAAAATATAATCATATAACATGCCAAATACTCAACAATTAGAAGCTATCTGTACGCAAGTTCGAAGAGATATCTTAAGACAGGTACACAAAGTAAACTCTGGTCACCCGGGAGGTTCTTTAGGGTGTGCCGAATTTTTCGTTGCACTTTACAACGAAATTATGGACAGAAAAGACACATTCGATATGGATGGAATAGGCGAAGATTTATTCTTCCTATCAAACGGCCATATCTCTCCTGTATTCTATAGTGTTTTGGCAAGAGCGGGTTATTTTCCAGTTGAAGAACTAAATACCTTTAGATTGATTGATTCTAGATTGCAAGGACATCCAACTACTCATGAAGGTTTACCTGGCATTAGAATTGCTTCTGGCTCATTAGGCCAGGGTATGTCTGTGGCCATTGGTGCTGCCCAAGCAAAAAAACTAAACAATGATGACAAGATTGTGTATTCTTTACATGGTGATGGTGAACTGCAAGAAGGACAAAATTGGGAAGCTATTATGTATGCTGCTGCTAAAAAAGTTGATAATTTAATTTCCACCGTTGATTTAAACGGACAGCAAATTGATGGTGCTACCGATGATGTTTTACCTATGGGAAGCATTAAAGGAAAGTTTGAAGCCTTTGGATGGACAGTTTTAGAAATTGAAGAAGGTAACAATCTTGAAGCGGTATTATCTGGAATGGCTAAAGCGAAAGCTGAAACCGGAAAAGGAAAACCAGTTTGTGTCTTGCTTAAAACCATAATGGGTAATGGAGTGGATTTTATGATGCACACGCACGCATGGCACGGTAAAGCTCCAAACGATGAGCAATTAGCGATAGGTTTAGCACAAAACCCTGAAACTTTAGGCGATTATTAATCAATATTTCAGATTTACGAATTACGATTTTAGAGTTATGAAAACATATACATACACAGAAAAAAAAGATACAAGAAGTGGTTTTGGTGCTGGTTTAGCAGAACTTGGCAGAACCAATCCTAATGTTGTTGCACTTTGTGCGGACTTAATTGGGTCTTTAAAAATGAACGAGTTTATTAAAGAAAACCCTGAGCGTTTTTTTCAAATAGGAATTGCAGAAGCTAATATGATGGGGATTGCTGCTGGTTTAACAATTGGTGGTAAAATTCCTTTTACAGGTACTTTTGCAAACTTTTCTACGGGTCGTGTTTACGATCAAATTCGTCAATCTATCGCCTATTCCGGGAAGAATGTAAAAATTTGTGCTTCGCATGCTGGTTTAACTTTAGGTGAAGATGGTGCAACCCACCAAATCCTTGAAGATATCGGGTTGATGAAAATGTTACCGGGAATGACGGTTATAAATCCTTGCGATTATAACCAAACGAAAGCCGCAACTATTGCAATTGCAGATCATGAAGGCCCTGTTTATTTGCGTTTTGGAAGACCATCCGTTCCAATTTTTACGCCTGATAATCAAAAATTCGAAATAGGGAAAGCCATTCAATTGACTGAAGGTACTGATGTAACTATTGTTGCAACAGGACATTTGGTTTGGGAAGCCTTAGAAGCCTCTAAAGTTTTAAATGAAGCTGGTATTTCTGCTGAAGTCATAAATATGCACACCATCAAACCTTTGGACGATGCTGCTATTTTAGCTTCTGTTGCTAAAACAGGTTGTATTGTTACTGCCGAAGAACATAATATTCTTGGTGGTTTAGGCGAAAGTGTTGCTCGTGTATTGGCAACCAATAATCCAACGCCTCAAGAATTTGTTGGCACTAATGATACATTTGGCGAATCTGGTACTCCAGCACAGTTAATGGATAAATATGGATTAAACAGTACCGCCATTGTTGAAAAAGCAAAAGCAGTTATCAAAAGAAAATAGAATATTTAAATATTTACGAAAAGGTGCTTTTAAAGAATTAAGAGCACCTTTTTTTTTGTTCTTAATCTTTACCTGATTTAAAATATTTTTGGTTTGGCAACGTTTTTGATATCAAATATGGCATCAAATCTTAAAAACGATTATTATGAAAAAAACAAATGAATTAAGTAAGGAGCTTAAAACGCAGTTTTCAACAGGTAAGATTGTTTTATTTATTTTAACTCTCATATTACTTTCTATTTCTGGTTACGCCCAAACCCAAACTGGCTTTGGTATAAAAGGAGGATTGAACTACAACGCCAATGGCGATTATTTTGAATCTATTAGTGATAATGCTCAAAATCCAGATAGAAATGTTGGTTACCATGTTGGACTTTTTGGGAAAATTGGAAAAAAGGTTTATTTAAGACCGGAATTGGTTTATACCAGAACCAAGAGTGATTATAAAGACGATACTTTTGAGCTCAGCAAAATCGATGCGCCTGTTTTAGTTGGCGTTAAAGTTTTAGGCCCAATAAGTGTTTTTGGCGGCCCTTCCTTCCAATACATTTTAGATTCTGAATTTGAAGGTATTAACATCAATAATGTTGAAGATGACTTTTCAGTTGGGCTGAACTTTGGGATCGGACTTAACTTTAAAAAATTAGGGATTGATTTGAGATATGAAAGAGGCTTTAACAACAACGAAGCTAAATTTATAAATACGAACGTTGGAAGTGTTGAAAGTAGATTAGACACTAGACCAGATCAATTGATATTGAGTCTGTCTTTGTTACTGTAGGTAAAAAACCAAATTTATTCAACACAAAAAACTCACCAATTTGGCGAGTTTTTTGTGTGTTTTATCATTGTAAGCTTAATTTTAATCAGCATCTAAATAGTCAGGAATAGTATCATCATCAGTATCGGTAAATTCGATGATTGTTCCAACAAATTTGTTATTAAGTTCATCTTTAAGAATTTCGACTAATTGCTCATTTAGATTTAATGTTTCATTTTGAACTTCCTCTAGCGTATCCTTAGTTACAGTTCTAATTTTTATTTCATCTTTCGTTAAAACACCGTCACCATCATCATCAGCATCTACAAAATCTGGTGTACCGTCATTATCAGTATCATCATCACCTTCTTTTTCTCGGTCATCAGGATCTATTGAGAACTCTCCATCACCATCAATATCTTCAATATGGGATGGTACACCGTCGTTATCATAATCATTATTAAAACTTTTGTATAATTCAAATTTAAAGATCAATGGGGCATACAAAGGAATACCGCTGCCCTGCCTTGGATTTGCAAAATAAGCCAAACCAGATGGCAAGAACATAACTCCTGTACCGTGATTTGAAAAATTAAATGTACCATCACCATTATCTGTCAAAGACTCCGCTCCCTTGAATTCTGGCATGATTTTTCTAAACCCAGCTATCAATCCTCCATCATCAACACCATTACCTATAAGATTAGACTGTACTGGAGTAACAGCACTATCAAAAACAGAATCATCATCCTCAAGCAAACTTCCTTCATACGTATATGAAATTCTATCAGAGAAATCTATAAACTCTTCTCCCCCCCCGGTATTTAATCGTAAAAAATAAATTTTATATTCTACACTAGCAAAAGTGATGGTTTCTGTCTCTACTTCATCATTCTCAATACCATCATCAGTAAACAAAACTTTATCAGTAGCGTTAGGCAAAACACCACTTTCAGGTATTTCATCAATTATCAATTCAGATATTTTAGGGTTTGTATTACCTTCAAAAGCACCTGCATTATAATAATGAGTCGTAAGATATTTAATTATAGAATCATTATCAGCCATTTGCTGTTCGCCTCTATCCCTAATAACAACTTGAGGAATATCTGTAGCATCATCATCCTTCTTACAAGACGATAAACCCAGCATTAAACATAATATTAAAAAACCAATTTTTCTTAAACTCATTATTGCTTATTTTTGGCGTGCAAGATACAATTTTAATATAATTTTGCACCTAAACATTAACGTAGTTTTATAAGAATTGTTATGCGTATTGATAAATTTTTATGGTGTGTGAGATACTATAAAACAAGAACTTTGGCTACTACTGCCTGTAAAAAAGGTCATATTAAAATTAATGGCGATGTGGTTAAACCCAGTCGGGAAGTTTTCCCTATGGATAAAATTGAATTGCGTAAAAACCAAATCAACTACCAACTCACGGTTAATGATATTCCCGCCAGTAGAGTTTCGGCAAAATTAGTAGATATTTATAGAGTGGATACCACACCCAAAGAACAGTTTGAAGCGCAAGAACTTTTAAAATATTCTAAAGAGTATTACAGGAAAAGAGGCACAGGAAGGCCTACTAAAAAAGATAGACGGGATATTGACGGTTTTACAGATGAAAATGAGTAATTTTATAGTTTAATTTACAATTTACACATGAATTTAAAGGACAATGTAATTCTTAATCACAAAGAAATTCAGCATAAAATAAGACGTATAGCGTTTCAAATTTACGAGAGTAACGTCAATGAAACCGAGGTTATTATTGCTGGAATAGACAGTAACGGTTATGTGTTGGCAAAAAAACTAAAGGTACTTCTCGAAAAAATTTCGGATATAAAACCTATACTTTGTCGCGTTACTATTGATAAGAAAAAACCTTGGGACACAATTTCTACATCTTTAAAACCAGATGAATACACCAACAAATCACTTGTTTTGGTTGACGATGTATTAAATTCTGGCACCACATTAATTTATGGTGTGAAACATTTTTTAAATGTACCTTTAAAACAATTTAAGACTGCTGTTTTGGTCAATAGAAATCATAAAAAATATCCCGTGAAAGCAGATTTTAAAGGCATTTCATTATCTACATCGTTACATGAACATGTTCAAGTGGTTCTAGAAGGAAAATCTCATGAAGTAGTTTTAGAATAACTCCAAAATTATAGCTTCAACAACGTCGTCCTTAGTTTTATTATCAATAGATACTTGAATTTCTGCTTGATTATAAAACTGTATCCGTTCAAATAAATGCTTCCCAATAAACTCTGTCATTTCTTCTTTAGTTTCAATATGGGCAATTAGCGGACGTTTCGCTTTTTTTCGCATTAACTTTTCAACTAAAGTAGTTAAGGACGCCTTTAAATAGATACTCTTAACGTTTTTGTTATTTAGCAAAACATCCATATTTCCGCTGTAGCAAGGCGTACCTCCTCCAACTGATAAAATGGTCTTATTTTCAGACTTTAATAGTGCATTGAGATAAAATGCTTCTTTCTTTCTAAAATAGATTTCCCCCTTTTCCTTAAACACTTCGGTCACCGTCATGTTTTCTTTTTCTTCGATAATAGCATCTAAATCGAGAAAATTATAATTCAATTTTTCTGCTAATTTTTTTCCAATTGACGTCTTTCCAGAAGCCATATACCCAATTAATACAATGATCATTTTCCCGCTATAAATTGATTATTAAAAACATACGTATTTGAACCGCAAAAAAACAAAAATTTCTTCAGAAAAAGTATTGTTTTATTAATTAAACATTTTATATTTGCACCCGCTAACCGCAATGCGTTAGTTGTTGAAATAATGACCTGGTAGCTCAGTTGGTAGAGCATCTCCCTTTTAAGGAGAGGGTCCTGGGTTCGAGCCCCAGCCCGGTCACAAAAATAGTAAGCCTGAAACAGAAATGTTTTAGGCTTTTTTTATTTTTTTATATCTCGTCCTTATATAAAAACAATCAAACGGACATTTATATAAGAATCAAGCTAAATGGAAAACGAACATCAGTTTAAAGAAAAAAGTTGATGTAAATTCTTGGGATGTGGAATGTGAGATCCCAAAAAGTTAAAGGTAATGGAAAAAAGCTCAGAAAAATCAACCTAATGTTTACACAAAAAAAGTGATCCATTATATCACTTTTACTTTAATAATTTCTTTAATGCCCCAGGTCCATTCGATTATTGAAAAATGTAATCAAATAAATTTTATTGTTCTTTCTTTCCTCCTTATAAAACAAGGAAACATTTTTATGGACGATTCCCTTTCTTATACCTAACTTCTCGTTTGCGAATGGATGAACTACCTGTCCATTCTTGACCTTTTCCAATAATTCGTTAGTTAGACCTCTGAAGTTCCTCATTTCCTTTTTTGTCCATCTCCATTCGAGGTTTTAAAAACTTCCCTGTAGGTAACCTTGGCTAGTCTCGTCCAAATAATTTCCATTAACTAAATGCCGTAAGCTTCGTTAATTTCTTTCATTACTTGCTCATGGGTGAACGTATTTCCCTCCTCAATGTCTTTCAACCCTGCTTCAATCAATAACTTCTCTGTCTCAGAGACATCATCAGCCCAATCAGAAGATGTCGAAAGCCCATTCTTGATATTCTTCAATTTTGAAATAATCGATTCGTCCTTTAGGTTCACCAACCATTCCATTAGCTTATATTTTTCTAATTGTATATCCATAGTATTGGCATATAGTCACAAAGGTAACGATTTTTGAATTCAATTATTTTAATTCTGTATTTCTCCTTAATGGAATTGTCTTCAAGCCTAAAACTTCCACTAAGTTCCATTAAAGCGTATGCATCATCACCAGTATTGCCATTATAGGCAACTCTCCATTATTCTCCACTATAGTATCCCTGTTGAAAATTGTATCCTGAAGACCAGAAATATTCCCTCTTGAACCCCGCTAGAGCCAGTTTTTACTTGTTCTGTCAACGCGTGTCTCGTCCTTATATAAGCTGACACAAAAAAACCCAACCACATATGATTGAGTTTTAATTCTGCAAGTTGATTTTGATTGATTAAAACAAGAGTTACATCTTATTCCATCTACAAGATATTGCCAAATTACGCGCTCGAGTGTTAGCGTTTTGTTAAAGCTTTTCCCAATACTGTTAATTAACGCTTCTTTAAGAGACTGTTAAAAATTAACATTTTGAGCTTCTATACGTTTTCTATGCCATAAAATATGATAACTACTGTTGATTGCTAGATGCAAAAAAATTATATTTGCGAGTTCAAAGTGAATATGATTTATGAAGATTTCTTATAACTGGTTGAAACAATTTATTAAAACAGATTGGACACCAGAACAAACAAGCGAATTACTTACCGATTTAGGATTAGAGGTTGAAGGCATAGAAACATACCAATCTGTAAAAGGAGGTTTAGAAGGTGTTGTTGTTGGTAAAGTTTTAACTTGTAAAAAACACCCCAACGCAGACAAGCTTAAAGTAACCACCGTTGATGTTGGCGGCGACGCTCCTATACAAATTGTGTGTGGCGCACCAAATGTAGCTGCAGGCCAAAAAGTGCCAGTTGCTACTCTTGGCACAACTTTATATACTGAAGAAGGTGAAGCTTGGACCATTAAAAAAGGAAAAATCAGAGGCGAGGAAAGTCATGGCATGATTTGCGCTGAAGATGAATTGGGTTTGGGTAAATCTCACGATGGAATTCTAGTTTTAGATGGAAGTATTAAAATTGGATTGCCAGTAGCCGATATTTTTGATATTGAAAACGATTCGGTTTTTGAAATTGGATTAACACCAAATCGTGCCGATGCCATGAGCCATTATGGTACGGCTCGCGATCTTAAAGCTGGTTTAACCCAAAAAGAAATTAACCTAGAATTAATGACACCATCGGTTAGCGCGTTTAATGTTGAAAACAGAACGCTTAAAATGGATGTTAATGTTATTGATAAAGAATTAGCACCACGTTATTGTGGGGTTACTATTTCTGGAATAAAAGTTTCAGAATCTCCCGATTGGTTAAAACACAGATTAAAAGCCATTGGCTTAAGCCCCATAAACAACATAGTTGATGCTACAAATTATGTATTGCACGAGCTTGGGCAACCGCTACATGCTTTTGATGCCGCAAAAATTACAGATAGCAAAATTGAGGTAAAGACGCTTGAAAAAGGCACAAAATTCGTTACCCTTGATGGTGTTGAGCGTGAGTTGCACGAAGAAGATTTAATGATTTGTGATGGCGAAAAACCAATGTGTATTGCTGGTGTTTTTGGTGGTATCGATTCTGGTGTTACCGAACAAACAAAAAATATATTTTTAGAAAGTGCTTATTTTAACCCCGTAAGTGTTAGAAAAACCGCAAAACGCCATGGATTGAATACCGATGCGTCTTTCCGTTTTGAACGTGGTATCGATCCTAATATTACGGAATATGCTTTAAAACGTGCCACTTTGTTAATCCAAGAATTGGCTGGAGGCGATATTACAAGTGATATTGTGGATATTTATCCAAAAAAAATTGAAGACTTCCAGGTGCGCTTAAGTTTTGATAATGCTCGTAAAATTATTGGAGAGGAAATTCCGAAGGAAACCATTAAAAGTATTTTGTCTGCTTTAGATATTAAAGTGAATAATGTTACTGAAACAGGATTGGGTTTAACAGTTCCTGCTTATAGAAATGATGTGCAACGAGAAGCTGATATTATTGAGGAAATTCTTAGAGTGTATGGTTATAACAACATAACAATCTCAGAAAAACTAAATGCTTCTATCTCTAGTATGTCTCGTTTTGAAGATTATAAAATTCAAAACACCATAGGGAATCAACTGGCTGCCCAGGGGTTTTATGAAATTCTTTCAAACTCATTAACGACGCCCAATTATGCTGCGCTAAGCGAACAATTAAAAGAAGCGCATAATATTGAAATGTTGAACCCTTTAAGTAATGATTTGTCGGTTTTAAGGCAGTCTTTATTGTTTTCAGGACTGGAAGCCGTTTCATATAATAGCAATAGAAAGCGACAAGATTTAAAGCTTTTTGAATTCGGAAAGACCTATCATAATTATTCCGAAGAAAAAGCAGAACCAAAGCATTTAACGCTTTTTGCTACTGGAAATCAAAATCAAGACCATTGGAATGCATCTGGAAACTCAAAAAGTGATTATTTCTTTTTAAAAGGTATTGTCACTTCTGTTTTGGAACGATTGGGAATTTTAAGATTTAGTGAAGCACCAATTAAAAACGATGTATTTAGCGAAGGTATTTCTTTAAGTTTAGGGAAAACAAAATTGGTTGAATTTGGATTGGTTACAAAGCAAGTTTTAAAACATTTTGATATTTCTCAAGAAGTAGTATGTGCCGATTTTAATTGGGATGCCATTCTGGAAATTGTAAAACGTAACAAAATTGTTTTTAAAGCGATTCCGAAATATCCAGAGGTAAAGCGCGATTTTGCTCTACTAATAGATGACGCAGTTACTTTTGAGTCTATATATAAGATTGCAAAACAAACAGAAAAACAATTATTGAAAAACGTGAATTTGTTTGATGTCTATCAAGGTAAAAATCTACCTAAAGGCAAAAAGAGTTATGCGGTAAGTTTTATACTTCAAGATGAACACAAAACACTTAATGATAAACAAATAGATAAAATAATGACTAAATTACAAACCAATTTCGAAAAACAATTGGGGGCGGAATTGCGTTAATCTATGAGTGTTCATTCTAAAAATTTCTGTTTAATTACGCTTACTGTTGCGTTAACCATGTGCTTATTCACACAAGCACAAAACTCAATTAATAGTGATTCTATTATTAAAGATGACAGCAGAGCACATCTTTTAAAACACGATATAAAATATACTGTAAAAGGTGTTGTTCATGGATTTACAAGACCATTACGTTGGAAGGGTAAAGATTTTGCAAAATTAGGTACCTTATTAGCAGGCACTATTGCGCTTTCCACTTTAGACAATGAAACCAAACGTTTTTTTGGTAGAAATCAGGAAAACTTCCCAAAACCCATTCGCGATTTTGGTTGGTATTTTGGGAGTCCTCAAAATTATTTTATGGCAAATGCAGGTTTGTATGGTGTTGGCATACTTACCAAGAATGAAAAAATTAGAAAAACGAGCGTTTTAATCATTTCTTCATCAATAACTAATGGGGTCATACAAAGTTTATTAAAAAGTGGCGTTGGTAGAGCAAGACCAAGTTCAGGCTTTGGAAATTATGATTTTGAATTGTTTTCAACAAAACCTTCCCATCACTCCTTTCCTTCGGGACATACAGCATTGGCTATCACAATGTCTCACGCTATAGCGAAACAATTTGAGAATATTTGGGTTAAAGTTGGTATTTATAGCATTGGTGCTATTCCTCCTATTTCAAGATTGGTTGACGGTGCGCATTGGCTAACAGATATTGCCTTTTCTACTGCTCTAAGTATAATTATAGTTGATGGTATAGACAAATTCCTGTTTAACTCAAAGGCTTATGATGATTCTAAATCGCCAAAAAAGATAGCTTGGAATTTTAATTTTTCGGGAAATACGATAGGAGTTGTAGGTAGTTTTTAAGCTTCTACTTTTTAATTTTTTTTTGTATCTTTAGAAGAGAACCTTTAAAACTATCGGCTATGTCAAACTACATCAAAGTATTTTCAGGAAATTTTATTGAAGTGCAACGTATTTTTAAAGCACTTGAAGACGTAAACATTTGCGCCATAATCAAAGATGAATCTGAGTCGGGTCGATTAGCTGGATTTGGTGCTTCCATTCAAGGACTTCAAGAAATACACGTTCACAAAGACGAACTTGATAAAGCTGAAGTATTACTAGAAAAACTAAGCTCAGAGTCAGAATTACAGGAATAAATTAAGCAGTTACCGCATACATTTTATCGCGCAATTCTTTAATTTTCTTGTCTTGCATGTATTCATCAAACGTTGTATATCGGTCTATAATACCGCTTGGTGTTAACTCAATGACACGATTTGCTACTGTTTGGGCAAACTCATGGTCATGTGTTGTAAACAAAACTGTGCCTTTAAAGTTTTTCAACGAATTATTAAATGCCGTAATACTTTCTAAATCTAAATGGTTTGTGGGTTCGTCAAGCATCAAAACATTGGCTCTTATCATCATCATTCTACTTAACATACAACGCACTTTTTCGCCTCCAGAAAGCACACTGCATTTTTTAAGCGCCTCCTCTCCGCTAAATATCATTTTCCCCAAAAATCCACGAATATAAACTTCCTCGCGTTCTTCTTCAGTAGTTGCCCATTGGCGTAACCAATCTACTAAAGATAATTCACTATCAAAAAATTCACTATTATCAAGAGGTAAATAAGATTGTGAAGTTGTTACACCCCAAGCAAATTTACCAGCATCTGCTTTTTCATTACCATTAATAATTTGATAAAACGCTGTTGTTGCTCTAGAATCTTTTGAAAACACTACTACTTTATCGCCTTTTACCAAGTTTAAATCTATGTTGTTAAATAATACTTCACCATCTAAAGTAGCTGAAAGTCCTTCAATATTTAAAATTTGGTCGCCAGCCTCACGATCGCGTTCAAAAATAATAGCTGGATAACGACGACTGGTTCTTCTAATGTCCGAAATATTCAATTTGTCAATCATTTTCTTTCTACTGGTTGCTTGTTTACTTTTTGCAACGTTTGCAGAAAAACGACGTATAAATTCTTCCAATTCCTTTTTCTTCTCTTCAGCCTTCTTGTTTTGTTGTGCATGTTGTCTCGCAGCTAACTGAGACGATTCATACCAAAATGTATAGTTTCCGGAAAAGTGATTGATCTTTCCAAAATCAATATCAGAAATATGTGTACAAACTGCATCTAAAAAGTGTCTATCGTGAGATACCACAATCACACAGTTATCATAATTAGCCAAGAAATTCTCTAACCACGAAATGGTTTCGTAATCCAAATCGTTGGTAGGCTCATCCATTATCAGCACATCAGGATTTCCAAATAAAGCCTGCGCTAAAAGTACTCGTACTTTTTGTTTACCATCCAAATCTGCCATTAAAGAATAATGATGCTCTTCTTTTATTCCCAAATTAGAAAGCATGGCGGCAGCATCACTATCGGCATTCCAACCATTCATCTCTTCAAACTTCACTTGAAGCTCCCCTATTCTATCAGCATTTTCATCAGAATAATCGGCATACAAGGCATCAATCTCCGTTTTAATTTTATATAACGGTTTGTTGCCCATTAAAATGGTTTCTAAAACTGTATGTTCATCATATAAATTATGATTTTGCTCTAGCACAGACATACGTTTACCTGTTTCTAAAGACACATGTCCAGAAGTAGGTTCTTGTTTTCCAGAAATAATTCTTAAAAATGTGGACTTACCAGAACCGTTGGCGCCAATAATACCATAACAATTCCCGTTATTGAAAGTAGTATTTACTTCGTCAAACAAAACACGCTTACCAAACTGTACCGAAAGGTTTGAAACTGATAACATAACCCGATTTTAAATTTTGTGCAAAAGTAAAAAATTCTATCCGTTACAAGAAACTTAAGGCCTTTATTTCTTAAGATAGCTATAACAACATTTAACAACGCATTAACAGGGAATTCTATCAGCAACACATATTTTTGTATCAACAGGTAACAATATCTGTTTTTCGAGGAGGGATTTATGAAACTTTATATATACATAGTATGTATTTTTTTCTCATTTGTGAGTTGCGGTAAAGATTCGTGCAAGTATGCAATCTTGGGGGGTGAGATAATTAACAAGAATACCGATTATGTGGTTCTTTTCGATTCTAAAGACGTTATCGATACCGTTAAACTTGATGGGAACAATCGTTTTTCTTATAAAATTGAAAATTTAAACCCTGGTTTTTATACGTTTCGCCATGGAGGCGAAATACAAATGGTGTTGCTAGAGCCTGGAGATAGCATTATGTTTCGCTTGAATACGTTCGATTTTGATGAATCTTTAGTTTATACTGGAAAAGGTGCAAAAAAGAACAACTATTTAATTAATGATTTTCTTCAAAATGAAATCGAAGAGAAAAGGGTGTTTAAATTTTGTCAATTAACTCCAGAGTCTTTTGAACATCAAATTAATGCCATTAGAACAAAAAAGAATAGAAAGCTAAAACATTTTCAGGAAAAAAATAAGCCTTCAGCATTATTTAATAAAATTGCCCAAGCCAACATAGATTATAGTTATTTTTCGAGTAAAGAAATATATCCTTTTGTACATTATGGCCGCAATAAGAAAAAAATTATAGAGGCATTACCGGATGATTTTTACGATTACCGAAAGACCATTGATTATAATGACGATTTTTTTAAGGATTATTTTAATTATCACGCTTTTTTAAGACATAGCTTTAACAATATAGCCCTAGAATCTCATTTAAAACATGCCGATAAGGCTCGATTTAGCTGGACGGATTGTTGTTATAACATGGACAGACTTGAAGCTATTGACAGCTTGGTGAGCAATACTGAAATTAAAAATCAATTATTGTATCATTACTCAATGAGCTTTCTCTCAAAGAACAAAAAAATTGAGTTTAACGATAAAATCATCAAATCATTTCTTGAGAAAAGCACAGACAAGAAGAAAAATGATTTGATTGTATCTTACAGTAAGTCTGTTAACAAATTAAAACCTGGGGAACATTTTCCTGACGTTCGAGTTTTAAACTTGCAAAACGATGTTGTTGCTATTAATACCTTATTTAAAAAGCCAACAGTTGTTTATTTTTGGTCGCATTTATATAAAGATTATTTTGAAAACAGCCATAAGCGCGTCAATGAATTGATGATAAAATATCCTGAAATAGAATTTATTTCAGTAAATATAGACGATTATAGTACTGAAAGATGGGCTTCTACAGTTAAGAAGAAAAAGTTTGCGCTTCAAAACGAGTACCTATTCGAAAAACCCCAACAGTCTGTTGAACAATTAGCGATATATCCTTTAACTAAAGTAATTATGGTTAATAATAAAAGTAAAATTGTAAATGGCCATGCCAATATGTTTGCCCATGGTTTTGAAGAGGAACTTCTTGGGCTTTTGAACCAGTAAACTGACAGTTTTTCAAATGTCACCATCATTTTGATTTGGAATATTTTTTGATATCTAATATTGATTTTTTATAGTTCATAGCATTTCTTATTTGAAATTACTGTAAAATAAAATAATGATTTTTTTCTTTATACAAGACATAAAAACAAAGCATAGCCTTAGTTACGGTTTCTTTTTATGTTGAAGTAGAAAGGGAAAAAGGGTGTTTTATTACGGTTATTTCAAATAAGAAATGGTATTAATCTTAAAACTTTTAAATTATGGAAGAAAAGCCAGTTAAAATTGAATTTATTAAAAAAAAGGGAGACAACTATCTTATAAAATTTCCCTATTTAAAAATCCCCGTTTCTGTTAACGATGACCTATACGTTAAAATGCTAAATAGCAGCATGTATGAGTTTGTAAATTTGCCCAAACAAAATTCAAGAGTGAATTCAGCTTAGATTATTTATTTGAGTTTTAAAATTCATATTAAATTTCAGGCTGTCAAATATATGTTTTGGCATCCTGATATTTAATAGAACAATTAATTTATCTTTGCTACAAGATTACTTTTATGCGCATAGATATTATTACCGTATTACCTGAATTACTTAAAAGTCCGTTTGAAGCTTCGATTTTAAAACGTGCTATTGCCGCGAACTTGGTTGCAGTTCATTTCCATAATCTTAGGGATTTCACTTCTGATAATTACAAATCTATTGACGACACCCAATTTGGCGGAGGTGCAGGTATGGTCATGATGGTAGAACCCATTGATAAATGTATTTCTAGTTTGAAATCTCAGCGTTCCTATGATGAGATTATCTATATGACACCTGATGGAGAAACGCTTCATCAAGGCATTGCAAACCAAGTGTCATTGAAAGAAAATATTATTATTCTATGCGGTCATTATAAAGGTGTTGACCAACGTGTGCGTGACCATTTAATTACGAGAGAAATATCTATTGGCGATTTTGTGTTGTCAGGCGGCGAACTGGCTGCTGCTGTTTTATGTGATGCTGTAATTCGGTTAATCCCTGGGGTTTTAGGTAATGAAACCTCTGCATTAACAGATTCTTTTCAAGATAATTTACTGGCACCACCTATTTATACCAAACCAAGAGAATACAAAGGATGGAAAGTCCCAGAATTGTTGTTTAGCGGTAACTTACCAAAAATAGAACAATGGCGGGAAGATGAAGCTTATAAGCGTACTCAAAAATTGCGTCCGGATTTGTTGGATGATTAAACTGGTAATTTTAAAATCCCAAATAACAAATATTAAATTCCAAATAACAATCCCGATAGCTATCGGAACTAAATTCCAAAAAAGAAAGCGATTAGTCTAAAGATTAATCGCTTTTCAAATTTGATGGACTGTTTTTGATCTATCCCTTTAACCACGCTTTACGTAACGCCATTTGTTCATCGGTTGCTCCTTCTTTTTCTATTAAACCTTTCCCCATAGTATAGGGCTGTGTGGTTGTAGTTTTAATGATGACTTCCTCTCCGTTTCTATCAAGTTTTACGTCAATTTCCTTACCAGGTTTCCACATAAATACTTCTTGCAGTACTTGATTTGCATTCATCATCGTTAAATTAGTTCCATTGATGGTTTTAATAACATCGTTTGGTCTTGCACCATTTTCAGCCCAAAAGCTATTTTCCAAAACTGCATCTGTGAAAAAGATAGTGCCTTTTTGTCCGTCTCCGCTCACAATTGGGGCACCATTCATCATAATATAATTTGTTTCAATTTTAGCATCACCAATTTCTAATCCTACTTTTTCAAAAAAGTCGTTATAGTTAATTGGTAAATCGCCTACAACATGCGTATTTAAAAATTCCCCAACAGATGGATACGTCATTGCTGTAATTTCTGCAATTAGTTTATCATCTTCAAAAGGTTTGTTTTTACCGTACTTATTTGATAACTCTTTCATTAAGGATAAAATCCCCCTATTACCATTACTTTCTTCACGCATCAAAATATCAATACACATACCAATTAATGCACCTTTTTGATATACGTTTATGTATTCATTTTTATAAGGGTCTTTTAAAATATTTTCACTCATAATAGTGAAACTCATGGCATCGTTATAGCGCCTAGACATTTGAATTTTTTCCATGATTTTGGCAAAAAATTCATCTTCAGTAACCAACCCTTGATCCACCTGGAAAAGTGTCGCAAAATACTCAGTTACACCTTCATACATCCAGAGGTGCTTAGAAAATGTTGGTGTGTCATAATCAAAATAATGCACATCCTCAGAGTGTACGCTCAACGGTGTTACAATATGGAAAAACTCATGCGATACCACATCTATCATGCTTTCTGCCAATGCTTCTTCATCCATAGTTTCTGGTAAAACCACAACAGTTGATGTATGATGCTCTAACGCTCCAAACCCTTTTGGCGAATCTTCTTTTCCTTCAGATAAATACAAGTAAATATCATAACGCGGCGTCGTGTTAACATCTCCTAAATAGGCTTTTTGCGCTTGCATCATTTTAAAAATCGTTTCTTTTAATGATGCAGCAGAATGTATCTTGTTTGGAGAATACACACTCAATACAATTTTAATATCACCCACTTGGAATTCCTCAACATCCAAATTACCATACATCATAGGATTATCAGTAACATCAAAATATCTTGGAGCGGCATAACTTGTTGTAACAAACTTATTATCATCACTAGTTTTGGAAGCCACGTTTTGTAATGCAGAAGTACGCACAAAATCTGCTGGCGCAGTAACATCCAATTTGTACTGATTGTTTTTTAATGTATCAAAATAACCTATAAATCCATGCAGATTTAACACATAGTTTTCAGGCTCAATATTAGTTCCAGAAGGCGAAAAAGGTTCTTCGCCTCCTATGCCTCCTTTGGTTTCAATATCATAAGTATCATTCACATAGTACGTTATTTTGTCTAAAGCTTTCGCATTTTCAATCGTCCAAGTATTGGTATCTACTTTGGTTACTTTTAGTTCGTTTCCATCGTAATCAATGGCTTTAAAATCATCAACATACTTCCCGAAATCACTCACAGAATAGGTGCCTTGAATCACTCTAGGCAATCTGTAAGTAACCGTTTCTGTAGTAAAACGACCTGGGTTTATAGTAACTGGCGCTTTATCGTCCGTAACTTTTGATAAATCTATATGCGATGCAATGGGTACATTAATTGCCAAATCGTTGGCTTTATTTTTTCCTGCTCCACAACCAAAAAGCGCAACACTTAAAAAGGTTGATGCCACAAAAACTCTAATATTCATCTGTAAAATTTTTAATTATAAGTGCATAAAAATAAGACTATGTTTTACCATGTATTCATAAGGTTTTGTTAAATATATTATCTTCGTGGGATGCAAAAACCTTTAGTGAGCATATTAACCCCCTTTAAAAATACCGGACAGTTTTTAGAGGAATGCTTGCAGTCTATAATTGACCAAACCTATACCAATTGGGAATTACTAATTGTGGATGATCATTCTACCGACAATAGTTATGATATCGTTGAAACATTCGCTAAAAAAGACGAAAGAATTAAACTATTAAAAAATGATGGTAATGGTATTATTGATGCTTTAAGGTTAGCTTTTAAAAACAGTTCAGGCGAATTTATGACTAGAATGGATAGTGATGATGTGATGCTTCCGAATAAAATCAAAGTTTTAGCAAATAACCTGTTAAACTCTGGAAAACAACACATTGCCATAGGATTAGTGGATTATTTTAATGAACATGGTATTGGTTCCGGTTATAAAAATTATGAAACATGGTTAAATAATTTGACCGAAAAAGGCGAAAATTATAATGAAATCTATAAAGAATGTGTGATCCCTTCTCCATGTTGGATGATTCATAGAGAAGATTTAATTGCTTGTGACGCGTTTCAGCCTAACGTTTACCCAGAAGATTACGACTTAGCCTTTCGATTTTACAAACAGGGTTTTAGATGTATCCCGTGTGATACTGTTATTCATAAATGGCGGGATTACAGCACAAGAACATCACGAACACATGTGCATTATGCCGAAAATCATTTTATCCCATTGAAAATAAATCATTTTTTAGAAATTGATTATGATAGCTCGAAAAACCTAGTGATTTGGGGCGCAGGTGCTAAAGGAAAATTTATGGCGAAACTATTTTTGGAAAAACATATACCGTTTGAATGGATTTGCGATAATCCGAATAAAATTGGCAAAGACATTTATGGCAAAAAATTATTGAATTTTGAGGCGTTATCTGAAATTAAAAACCCCCAGAGTTTAATTACCGTAGCAAATAAAGAAGCCCAAAAAGACATAAAAAGCTATTTAAATAAACTAAACCTAGAACCGTTTAAAGACTATATTTTCTTTTGTTAGTTTTACAAAAATCAAAAAAAATACGTAGGTTTGACAAATCAATAAAATAAATGCAGTTTAAACACCCCGAACTTCTTTACGCTTTATTTTTACTGGTAATTCCAATTATAGTTCATTTATTTCAACTTCGGAAATTTAAAAAAGTCCCCTTTACAAATGTTGCCTTTTTAAAAAAGGTTACGATGCAAACCCGTAAAAGTTCGCAATTAAAAAAATGGTTAACGCTTTTAACACGTTTGCTTTTATTTGCTGCGATTATCATTGCTTTTGCGCAACCTTATTTTTCTAAAAATAATACCTTAAACCGAACGACAGAAACGGTTGTTTACTTAGATAATTCGTTTAGTATGGAGGCCAAAGGTGCAGATGGCAAACTTTTAAAACGCGCCATTCAAGACATTATAAGTAATGTTCCAGAAAACCAAGACATTTCAATTTTAACCAATACTGACATTTTTAAAAACACAACGGTAAGCGCCGCAAAAAACAGCTTATTACAATTAGACTATTCATCAAAGCAACTGTCTTATAATGCCGCAATTTTAAAAAGTAAAAACCTTTTTAGCAAAGATAAAAGCACGCTAAAAAATCTAATTTTTATATCAGATTTTCAAAATACCGATACTGGTTTTAGTCCACAAAAAGATGCTTTGATAAACATTCAAGCAGTAAAACTAATCCCTATAAACACTCAAAATGCAGCAATAGACAGCGCCTATATATCAAATATGAGTCCAACGAAATTAGAATTAAGCGTCGTTTTAAAAAATAGTGGGAATCCATTAGATAATATTCCAATTTCACTTTTAAACAATGATAACTTAATAGCCAAGACATCAACTGCCATAACTACCAATGAAAAAGTAACTTTCGATTTACCTGTAAATGAAGTGATCAACGGCGAACTAAAAATAAACGACACGCATTTACAGTTTGATAATACACTTTATTTTAACATAAATGCTTCAGAAAAAATAAACGTTTTAGCCATAAGCGATTCAGACACAGGTTTCTTAAAACGAATTTATACAAATGATGAATTTGAGTTTACAACTTCCAAATTAAATGGTTTAAACTATACAAATATTAGCGATCAAAACCTTATCGTTTTAAACGATTTGAAAAGTATTCCGAATGCGTTAGCCTCTGCTTTAATGGCTTATTCTAATAATGGAGGGGCTTTACTAATTATTCCTTCGGAAGCTATAAATATTAGCTCTTATAACGGTTTATTGGGAAATTATAAACTCGATTTTAAAGAACTAGTCACTTCAGAAAAACGCATTACAACAATCAATTATAGCCATCCACTTTACAACAATGGCGTATTTGAAAAGCGTGTTACCAATTTTCAATATCCTAAGGTTAATTCATTTTACAATTTGAATTCCAGCAGTAATTCGATACTTTCTTTTGAAGATGGCACACCTTTTTTAACAGGGAATTCTAAAACTTATCTTGTAACTGCTGCATTGAATACTAAAAATTCAAATTTTAAAAACTCGCCTTTAATTGTTCCCACCTTTTATAATATTGCAAAAAGTAGTTTTAAAATTCCGCAGCTTTATTATAATATAGGTGTGCAAAACAACTATGAAGTTAAAGTGAATTTGCAACAAGATGGCGTAATCTCTTTAGAAAAAGGAGATGATAAATTTATTCCAAGACAACAGAGTTTTGGCGATAAAGTAAGTATCACAACAATTGAAACCCCTGATAAAGCTGGAATTTATACTATTAAAAACAAAGCTGTTTCACTAAAAAATGTAAGTTATAATTATATTAGAACCGAGAGTGATTTAAGCTATCAGGACATTACCAATTTGCAACATGTTACCGTAAGCGATTCGATACCTGCTCTATTTGACACCTTAAAAAGTGACGCTAAAATTAACGCGCTATGGAAATGGTTTGTTATTTTTGCACTAATTCTGTTACTCATAGAAATGCTCATCTTAAAATATTTTAAATGAACATACTTATAAAATCCGCCACAATACTAGATTCTAAAAGTGATTTTCATAACACTACCCAAGATATTTTAGTTGAAAACGGATTAATTTCCAAAATTGGAAGCCATCTTAAAAACCCTAAAAAATATCGAGAAATTGCTTTTGAAAACCTTCACGTTTCCCAAGGTTGGTTTGATAGTAGCGTTTCTTTTGGAGAACCAGGTTTTGAAGAACGCGAAACTATAGAAAACGGCATTAAAACTGCTGCCCTATCTGGTTTTACTTCGGTAGCCTTAAACCCTAATACAAATCCGGTCATCGATACGAGTTCAGATGTGGCTTTTGTAAAATCTAAAGCTTTAAACAAAGCGGTTGATGCATTGCCTATCGGTGCCTTAACGCAAGGTAGTAAAGGCGAGGATTTAGCAGAACTCTTCGATATGAAAAACGCTGGTGCCATAGCGTTTTACGATTACAAGAAGCCAATTTCCAACCCAAACATGTTGAAGATTGCGCTACAATACGCGAGTAATTTTGGAGGTTTGGTCTGCTCTTTTCCGCAGGAAAATAGAATTTCCGGCTCTGGAGTTATGAATGAAAATATTACCAGTACATCTTTAGGTTTAAAAGGAAATCCGGCCTTAGCAGAAGAATTACAAATTGCCCGCGACTTATTTTTATTGGAATATACTGAAGGTAAATTGCACATCCCAACAATTTCAACTGCTAAAGGCGTGCAACTAATCAGGGAAGCAAAACAAAAGAAATTGGATGTGAGTTGTAGTGTTGCAATTCATAACCTGTATTTTACAGATGAAAATTTAACCGATTTTGAAACGAATTTTAAAGTTAAACCACCTTTAAGAACCCAAAACGATATTGATGCGCTTATCGAAGGTCTAAAAGATGGTACAATTGATATGGTAACTAGCGATCATAATCCGTTGGACATCGAATTAAAGAAGATAGAATTTGACCATGCAGACTATGGCACCATTGGTTTGGAAAGTGCTTTTGGAGCATTACAAAGTCGTTTCACATTAAAGAAAACCATTGAGATTTTAACCAATGGAAAAACCAGATTTGGTTTAGAACAAACACCTATTAACATTGGAAATAAGCTGAATATTACATTGTTCAATCCAAATTCAAAATATACATTTTCAAAAGAACATATTGTTTCAAAATCCCAAAATGCCATATTTAACGGAGAAACACTTAAGGGAACTACTTACGGGGTTATTGCAAATAATACTATAACTTTAAAATAACATGACAGAACACGATATTAAAGAAGGAAAAACGTTTGCAATAGTTTCTTACTTTACGTTTGTTGGGTTGATAATAGCAATTATTAAAAATTTAAATTTAAAAAACCCCTTCACGGCATTTCATATCAGACAAATGCTTGGATTGATTTTACTTTTGATTTTTTCAAACGTAACTGAAAAATATGTAAATAGTTTACTTGGCACTATTCTATGGTTTGGGACTTTCATTTTTTGGATTTTCGGACTTATAAATGCTATTAATGGAGACACAAAACTCGTCCCCTTTTTCGGAAAATTATTTCAAGAATGGTTTGCAAATATTGGTAAATAAATGGTTCATACGTCACTTTCATTACAATATGTTTTACGGGAATCTAGTTTAAAAGAAAATCCCCCGTTATTAATAATGCTTCATGGTTATGGTAGTGATGAAAACGACTTGTTTTCTTTTTCGGCAGAACTACCCGAAGAACTTTTAATTATTTCTGTTAGAGCACCCTACCCTATGCAACCTTATGGAAATGCGTGGTATGCCATTAATTTTGACGAAGAGCAAGGTAAGTGGAATGATAACGTACAGGCGAAAGCATCGGTAGATCTAATATCAAAATTTATTGATGAAGTCATTTCTAAATACCCGGTCAAAAAAGATAATATTACACTTTTAGGGTTTAGCCAAGGTAGTATTTTGAGTTACGCTGTTGCATTGACGTATCCTGAGAAAGTAAAAAACATAATTGCTCTTAGTGGTTATGTCAACCAAGACATTTTACCAAAAAACTTAAAGGAGCAGGATTATTCTAAGTTAGATTTTTATTGCTCCCACGGAAGTGTAGATCAAGTAATCCCAGTAGATTGGGCGCGAAAAACACAACCTTTTTTAAATGCATTGAACATCAAGAATACCTATTCTGAATTCCCTGTTGGTCATGGTGTGTCGCCTCAGAATTTTTATGAGTTTAAGGAGTGGTTGATACAACGCATTTAATTTTTTCTTATCCTTTTTTAGTCTTTAAAAAGATATACCTCTTTATGTATTCTATTACGATTTTGAAAACACCTATTTTATGCTTGACCCGTAGGTCCGAAATTTAATGGAATTGGAGGTTGCTCATTTTACAAATTTCGAGAACCTCCTAAGCACAATATTGATGATTTAATACTAGTGCTACTTAAGTTATGCTTGACCCGTAGGTCCGAAATTAAGAGGAATTGGAGGTTGCTCGTAATCTTTAATTTCACCATGGGCATTTTCAAATCTAGTGACATTATCCCCTAATGCTTTTAACAATCGCTTCGCATGCTGAGGCGTTAATATAATTCTAGCTTTTACTTTATTTTTAGGCACCCCTGGCATAATGTTTACAAAGTCCACAACAAATTCTGAAACCGAATGATTTATGATTGCAAGGTTCGAATATATGCCTTCAGCAACTTTTTCATCCAATTCAATATTTATTTGTCCTTGTTTTGGTTTTTCTTTTTCGTCTGCCATAATTATTATATTTTAAATTAAAAAAAGCCTTCAAGTAATTATCTACATGAAGGCTTTTGTTTGGTATCTATTGAACAGATCCCAACCTGCGTTGGGATAAATTCGATGTACAGATTTCAATTCGCCTTCGGCTTGTGAAATCTGAATCTCATTTAGTTGAAATTCATTTCTTGTTTCACCTGCATCATTTCGTCAAATTCTTCTTTAGAACCTACGATAATGTCAGTATAACTTCTCATACCAGTTCCTGCTGGAATTCTATGCCCAACAATTACATTTTCTTTAAGTCCTTCAAGAGTATCAACTTTTCCTGCTACGGCCGCTTCATTAAGCACCTTAGTAGTTTCCTGGAACGATGCCGCAGAAATGAATGATTTAGTTTGAAGCGAAGCTCTGGTAATACCTTGTAATATAGGTGTCGCCGTTGCTGGTTTCGCATCTCTTGCTTCAACAAGTTTCCTATCTTCTCTACGTAAAATAGAGTTTTCATCTCTTAATTCGCGAGGTGAAATAATTTGACCTGCTTTTAAGTTTGTAGATTCACCTGCATCTTCAATAACTTTCATTCCGAAAATTTCATCATTTTCTTTAATAAAGTCATCTTTATGTGCCAATTGATCTTCTAGGAAAATAGTATCACCAGAATCAATGATTCTAACTTTACGCATCATCTGTCTTACTACAACCTCAAAGTGCTTATCATTAATTTTCACACCCTGTAAACGATATACTTCTTGTACTTCGTTTACTAAATACTGCTGAACCGCTGAAGGGCCTTTAATATTTAAGATATCGTTTGGTGTAATAGAACCATCAGATAAAGGCATACCAGCTTTTACATAATCATTTTCCTGAACAAGAATTTGATTGGATAATTTCACTAAGTATTTCTTGATATCGCCAGTTTTTGATTCTACAATAATCTCACGATTACCTCTTTTGATTTTTCCGAAAGAAACCACACCGTCAATAGCACTAACTACTGCTGGATTGGATGGGTTACGCGCTTCAAACAACTCAGTTACACGAGGTAAACCACCAGTAATATCACCTGCTTTCGCAGACTTACGAGGTATTTTAACTAAAATTTTACCAACTTTAATATCTTCAGCATCATCAATCATTAAGTGAGCGCCAACAGGTAAGTTGTAAGAACGAATTGTTTCGCCATTACCATCTTCAATATGAAGCGTTGGAATCAGCTTTTTATTTCTAGATTCCGAAATTACTTTCTCTTGGAAACCAGTTTGTTCATCAATCTCTACTTGATACGTCACACCTTGCTCGATGTTTTCATACTTCACTTTACCAGCGAATTCTGAAATAATTACACCGTTATATGGATCCCAAGAACAAACTACATCGCCTTTCTTAAGTTCTTGACCATTTTTAATCAAAATAGTTGAACCGTAAGGAATGTTATTTGTACTTAATGTGATTCCTGTTTTCTTATCAACAAGTTTCAATTCAGAAGTACGGGATATTACAATATCAGCAATATTTCCATCAGTATCTTCTCCCTTAACCGTTTTAAGATCTTCAATTTCGGCAATACCGTCAAACTTAACGGCTAATTTATTATCTTCAGAAATGTTACCTGCAATACCACCTACGTGGAATGTACGCAATGTTAACTGCGTACCAGGTTCTCCAATAGACTGTGCAGCAACAACTCCAACAGCTTCTCCTCTTTGTACCATCTTACCAGTAGCAAGGTTACGTCCGTAACACTTAGCACAAATACCTTTAGTTGCTTCACAACTTAAAGCAGAACGTACTTCTAAACTATCAATAGGCGATGCTTCGATCGCTTTCGCAATTTTATCGCTAATTAAATCTCCAGAAGCGACTAATAATTCGTCAGTTAGTGGGTCATAAGTGTCGTTTAAAGCCACACGTCCCACTATTCTTTCTTCTAAAGTCTCAACAACTTCATCATTTTTCTTCAATGGTTCAACTTCAACACCTCTTAATGTACCACAATCTTCTGTGTTAACAATTACATCTTGAGATACATCCACTAAACGACGTGTTAAATACCCTGCATCGGCAGTTTTAAGTGCTGTATCGGCAAGGCCTTTACGTGCACCGTGCGTTGAGATAAAGTATTCTAAAATCGAAAGTCCTTCTTTAAAGTTAGAAAGAATCGGGTTTTCAATAATTTCTCCTCCACCTGCGTTAGATTTTTTAGGTTTTGCCATTAATCCACGCATACCAGTAAGCTGACGGATCTGTTCTTTAGATCCACGAGCTCCAGAATCAAGCATCATAAACACCGAGTTAAATCCTTGTTGGTCTTCTCTAATACGTTTCATTGACAATTCAGTCAATTCAGCATTTGTAGAAGTCCAGATATCAATGACTTGGTTGTAACGCTCGTTGTTTGTTATTAATCCCATGTTATAGTTACCCATAATACCGTCAACTTGGGTGTTAGCAGCATCAATCATTCCTTGTTTTTCCGGTGGAATAATAATATCACCTAAACTAAATGACAAACCACCTTTGAATGCAAAATTAAACCCTAAAGTTCTAATCGCATCTAAGAAATCCGCAGTTTCAGGAACTGACGTTACTTTAAGAATATCACCAATAATATCTCTTAAAGACTTTTTAGTCAATACTTGATTGATATATCCTGCCGCTTCCGGTACGTGTTGGTTAAAGAGTACACGTCCAACAGTAGTGTCAACAATCATTCTATCCAGTTTACCATCTTCGTTAATGTCGATGGTTCTCACTTTAATACCAGCATTTAGATCTACTCTTTGCTCATTAAAAGCAATTTGTACTTCCTCGGGAGAATAAAAAGTTAAACCTTCACCTTTAACAGGCACTTCAGGTGTAGATTTACGTAGCTTGGTCATATAGTATAAACCAAGTACCATATCTTGGGAAGGTACTGTTACTGGTGATCCATTTGCGGGATTTAAGATATTATGTGATGCCAACATTAATAATTGGCACTCCAAAATAGCCTCTGGACCGAGTGGTAAATGTACCGCCATTTGGTCACCATCAAAATCGGCATTAAATGCAGTACACACTAATGGGTGTAACTGGATTGCTTTCCCCTCAATTAATTTTGGCTGGAATGCTTGAATACCTAAACGGTGTAACGTAGGGGCACGGTTTAGCAATACTGGATGTCCTTTAAGAACATTTTCCAGGATATCCCAAACTACCGGCTCTCTTTTATCTATAATTTTCTTGGCAGATTTTACTGTTTTTACAATACCTCTTTCAATTAGTTTTCTAATTACGAAAGGCTTGTATAACTCAGCTGCCATATTTTTTGGCAATCCACATTCGTGTAATTTTAATTCTGGACCAACAACAATTACCGAACGTGCAGAATAATCAACACGCTTACCCAATAAGTTTTGACGGAAACGTCCTTGCTTACCTTTAAGTGAATCTGATAATGATTTTAATGGCCTGTTAGAATCTGTTTTTACCGCAGAAGATTTACGAGTGTTATCAAACAATGAATCTACTGATTCCTGTAACATACGTTTTTCATTACGTAAAATTACTTCAGGGGCTTTTATCTCAACCAATCTTTTTAGACGGTTGTTACGAATAATTACACGACGGTAAAGATCATTTAAATCTGAAGTAGCGAAACGTCCACCATCTAAAGGCACTAATGGTCTTAATTCTGGTGGGATAATTGGCACAACTTTCATAATCATCCATTCTGGGCGATTCTCTCTGTTGTTATTAGATTCACGTAATGCGCCAACAACCTGTAAACGCTTTAACGCTTCAGTTTTACGTTGTTTAGAAGTCTCGGTATTTGCTTTATGGCGCAATTCATAAGACAACGCTTCTAAATCAATACGTGCCAATAAATCTATCAAACACTCAGCTCCCATTTTAGCGATAAACTTGTTTGGATCTGTATCGTCTAAATATTGGTTTTCTTGAGGTATTTCTTCAAGTATATTTAAATACTCTTCCTCTGTTAAGAAATCCATTTTTTGTATTGGTTCTCCTTCTTCGTTTTTAGCAATACCGGGTTGAATGACTACGTAACGTTCGTAGTAAATAATCATATCTAATTTCTTAGAAGGTAATCCTAATAAATAACCAATCTTGTTTGGTAAAGAACGGAAATACCAGATATGAGCAACAGGAACGACCAAATTAATGTGTCCTACGCGATCTCTACGTACTTTCTTTTCTGTTACCTCTACACCACAACGGTCACATACAATGCCTTTGTAGCGAATTCTTTTATATTTGCCACAAGCACATTCGTAATCCTTTACAGGACCAAAAATACGCTCACAGAACAAACCATCACGTTCAGGTTTGTGAGTTCGATAATTGATAGTTTCTGGTTTTAAAACCTCACCTCTAGATTCTGCTAAAATAGACTCTGGTGATGCTAAACCAATTGAGATTTTATTAAATCTTCTAACTGTATTTTTATCTTGTTTTCTTGCCATTTTCTTAAGTCTTGAGTCGTTTGTCTTTAGTCGATAGAATACTACCGACTAAAGACTACTGACTATATTTATTCCTCTAATCTGATATCTAATCCTAAACCTTTCAATTCGTGCATAAGTACGTTGAATGATTCCGGTAATCCTGGATCTGGCATTGGTTCACCTTTTACGATAGCTTCGTAAGTTTTGGCTCTTCCAATTACATCATCAGATTTTACAGTTAAAATTTCTCGTAAAGTACTTGATGCGCCGTAAGCCTCAAGTGCCCAAACTTCCATCTCACCAAAACGTTGACCACCAAATTGTGCTTTACCACCAAGAGGTTGTTGCGTAATTAATGAGTAAGGTCCAATAGAACGTGCGTGCATTTTATCGTCAACCATATGTCCTAATTTCAGCATATAGATAACTCCAACCGTTGCCGGTTGATCAAAACGCTGACCTGTTCCACCATCATATAAATAGGTATGACCATATCTTGGGATTCCAGCTTCATCTGTAAATCCGTTAATTTGATCTATTGTTGCACCATCAAAAATAGGTGTAGCATACTTGCGGTTTAATTTTTGACCTGCCCAACCAAGAACAGTTTCATAAATCTGACCGATATTCATACGCGATGGTACCCCAAGTGGATTCAATACAATATCAACCGGTGTTCCATCTTCTAGGAATGGCATGTCTTCCTGACGAACGATACGTGCAACAATACCTTTATTACCGTGACGTCCGGCCATTTTATCACCTACTTTAAGTTTACGCTTTTTAGCGATGTAAACTTTAGCAAGCTTGATGATACCTGCTGGTAATTCATCACCTACTGAAATTGTAAACTTCTCACGACGTAATGCCCCTTGAAGATCGTTTTCCTTAATTTTATAGTTGTGAATTAAATCAGCTACTAATTGATTTGTATAGTCATCAGTTGTCCATTTTCCAGACACTAAATGTGCATAATCATCAACAGCATTTAACATTTTAAGTGTAAACTTCTTTCCTTTCGGCAATACTTCTTCACCTAAATCATTAAAGATACCTTGAGCAGTTTTACCGTTAACGATATTGAAAAGTTTTTCAACTAAAACCTCTTGTAACTCATCAAACTTTCTATCATATTGCGCCTCCAAGGCCATGATATCATCTTTATCCTGGGCTCTCTTACGTTTATCTTTTACTGCTCTAGCGAATAATTTCTTCTCAATGACAACACCATGTAATGAAGGTGACGCTTTTAAAGAAGCATCTTTTACATCTCCTGCTTTATCACCAAAAATGGCACGTAATAATTTTTCTTCAGGTGTTGGATCAGATTCTCCTTTTGGTGTAATTTTACCAATAAGAATATCGCCAGGCTTCACCTCGGCACCAACGCGAATCATTCCGTGTTCATCTAAATCTTTAGTTGCTTCTTCAGAAACATTAGGAATATCATTAGTTAATTCTTCATTACCTAATTTGGTATCTCTAACATCCAAAGAATATTCATCAATATGAATAGATGTAAAAATATCTTCACGAACAACTTTTTCAGATATTACAATCGCATCCTCAAAGTTATATCCTTTCCAAGGCATAAAGGCTACTTTCATGTTTCTACCAAGTGCTAATTCACCTTGTTGGGTTGCATAACCTTCACATAAAACCTGGCCTTTGGTTACTTTATCTCCTTTAACCACAATTGGCTTTAAGTTGATAGAAGTCCCCTGATTGGTTTTTCTGAATTTTACCAATTGGTATGCTTTAACATCACTATCAAAACTTACTTTAGCTTCATCTTCAGTACGATCGTATCTAATTTTTATTTCGTTAGCATCAACATAAAGTACTTCTCCAGTTCCTTCAGCATTAATTAAAACTCTAGAATCTGAAGCTACTTGACGCTCTAAACCTGTACCTACAATTGGTGCATCTACTCTTAATAAAGGCACCGCTTGGCGCATCATGTTAGATCCCATTAAGGCTCTATTCGCATCATCATGTTCCAAGAATGGAATTAAAGATGCCGATATGGATGAAATCTGGTTTGGTGCAACATCTGTATAATGCAGTCCGCTTGGATCAATTACAGGGAAGTCACCTTCCATTCTTGCAATTACCTTATCGTGTAAAATTTTACCGCTGTCGTCAACTTCAACAGTTGCTTGGGCGATTAATTTATCTTCTTCCTCTTCTGCACTTAAATAGGTAGGTTCATTTTTAATATCTACAACACCTTCAGTAACTTTTCTATATGGTGTTTCGATGAATCCCATGGAGTTCACTTTAGCAAAAACTGAAAGTGAAGAAATCAAACCAATATTTGGTCCCTCTGGTGTTTCAATAGGACAAAGTCTTCCGTAGTGTGTGTAGTGCACATCGCGAACCTCAAACCCTGCTCTTTCTCTCGAAAGACCTCCAGGTCCAAGAGCCGATAGACGACGCTTATGTGTAATCTCCGCCAATGGATTCGTTTGATCCATAAACTGAGATAACTGGTTTGTTCCAAAGAATGAATTAATAACAGACGATAAAGTCTTCGCATTAATTAAATCTATTGGTGTAAATACCTCGTTATCACGAACATTCATACGCTCGCGAATGGTACGCGCCATACGTGCTAAACCAACACCAAATTGAGAAGACAATTGCTCACCAACTGTACGCACACGACGGTTAGATAAGTGGTCAATATCATCAATCTCTGCTTTTGAGTTGATCAATTCGATTAAATATTTTATGATAGTTATGATATCTTCTTTGGTAAGCACCAACTTATCCATTCCGATATCTAACTGTAACTTTTTATTCATTCTGTAACGACCTACTTCCCCTAAAGAGTAACGTTGGTCTGAGAAGAATAATTTATCTATAATACCACGTGCTGTTTCCTCATCTGGCGGCTCAGCATTACGTAATTGTCTGTAGATATGTTCAACAGCCTCTTTTTCAGAGTTTGTTGGATCTTTTTGAAGTGTGTTATGAATAATAGCATAATCACCTTGTTCTGTACTTTCTTTATGTAGAAGAATAGTTTTAACATCAGCTTCAAGAATTTCTTCTATATTTTCCTTATCAATGATAGTATCACGATCAAGCACAATCTCGTTACGCTCAATGGATACTACTTCACCTGTATCTTCATCAACAAAATCCTCATGCCATGTATTAAGTACACGTGCAGCTAATTTTCTTCCTACATACTTTTTTAATCCTGTTTTTGAAACTTTAACCTCTTCAGCTAAGTCAAAAATCTCTAAGATATCTTTATCACGCTCAAAACCGATAGCACGGAAAAGCGTTGTAACTGGTAATTTTTTCTTTCTATCAATGTAAGCATACATCACCTGATTGATGTCTGTAGCAAATTCAATCCAAGATCCTTTGAACGGTATAACCCTTGCTGAATATAATTTTGTACCATTTGCATGAAAAGATTGACCGAAGAATACGCCTGGCGAACGGTGTAATTGAGATACAACAACACGCTCTGCACCATTGATACAAAACGTACCAGAAGGCGTCATGTAAGGTATAGTTCCTAAGTACACATCTTGAACAATGGTCTCGAAATCCTCATGTTCAGGGTCTGTACAGTATAGCTTTAACCTAGCTTTTAGGGGTACACTATAAGTCAATCCTCTTTCAATACACTCTTCAATAGCATATCTTGGTGGATCTACGAAGTAATCTAAAAATTCTAAAACGAATTGATTACGAGAATCTGTAATTGGAAAGTTTTCCATGAAGGTATTATAAAGACCTTCATCACCTCTTTCTTCAGATTTTGTCTCTAATTGGAAAAAATCCTGAAAGGATTTAATCTGAATATCCAAGAAGTCTGGATATTCTGTCTTATTTACAATAGACGAGAAATTTAATCTTTCAGCTTGTGTTGATAACATCAATGGACGGAATTTTGATTAAAAAATAATATTAAAGTGCTTTTAAACACTAGTTAAATAGCCCGAATATTCTTGAATATCTACCAGCTATTTTGCAATTTATTTGAGTATATCATTATATACACAAAATGGTCTAGGCATTATCCCGTTATAAACGGGACAAACCTAAACCTTTGTATTGTTGGATTGTTAAGCTTACTTAAGCTCAACCTCAGCTCCAGCTTCTTCTAAAGATGCTTTTAAAGCTTCAGCTTCATCTTTAGTTACGCCTTCTTTGATTGCACTTGGTGCATCATCAACTAAACCTTTAGCTTCTTTTAAACCTAAACCAGTTAATTCTTTAACTAATTTTACAACAGCTAGTTTAGAACCACCTGGTGCTTTTAAAATCACATCAAATTCAGTTTGAGCTTCTTCAGCTTCTCCACCAGCAGCAGCACCACCAGCAGCAACAGCAACAGCTGCAGCAGCAGGCTCAATACCGTACTCGTCTTTTAATATAGTTGCTAATTCGTTAACTTCTTTTACTGTAAGGTTAACTAATTGTTCTGCGAAATCTTTTAAATCTGCCATTTTTCTATCGTTTTAATAATTTTGTAATAATATATTTGTAATTAAGTGCGTACTTTTTTGATTATCCTTCTTTTTCGGATAATGTTTTAATAATACCAGCAATTGTTCCACCACCTGATTTAAGTGCTGAAATAACGTTTTTAGCAGGAGATTGTAATAATCCAATAATCTCTCCTATCAATTCTTCTTTAGATTTGATATCTACTAACATGTCTAATTGATCGTCGCCAATATAAACTGCTTCCTCAATAAAAGCACCTTTTAATAAAGGCTTGTCTGATTTCTTACGGAAGGTTTTAATTAACTTCGCTGGTGCATTACCTGTTTCAGAATACATCACAGATGTATTTCCTTTTAAAACAGTAGGAAGGTCTCCAAATTCTCTATCTGAAGCTTCCATTGCTTTTGCAAGTAATGTGTTTTTAACAACTGCCATTTGCACGTTTGCTTTAAAAGCAGCACGACGCAAATCTGAAGTAATCCCTGCATTTAACCCAGAAATATCTGTTAAATAGATATTTGCATTATCAGCTAATTCTGCAGTTAATACCTCAATTACTTGTGATTTTTCTTCTCTTGTCATAATTTGAAAGTTTTAACTTAATTAACCAATTTTAGGATCAATAGCTAAACTTGGGCTCATTGTAGAAGACATAAAAATGCTTTTTACATAAACTCCCTTAGCTGTTGTCGGTTTTAGTTTCATTAATGTTGTTAATAATTCATTTGCGTTACCCGCAATTTTATCAGCACTAAAAGATGCTTTACCTATAGCAGCGTGTACAATACCAGTTTTATCAACCTTAAAGTCAATTTTACCAGCTTTTACTTCTGTTACAGCTTTAGCAACATCCATAGTTACCGTACCGGTTTTTGGGTTAGGCATTAAACCACGAGGGCCTAACACACGACCTAGCGGTCCTAATTTACCCATAACACTTGGCATAGTAATAATCACGTCAACGTCTGTCCAACCACTCTTGATTTTATCAAGGTACTCGTCCAACCCTACGTAATCTGCCCCAGCTTCTTTAGCTTCCGCTTCTTTATCTGGAGTAACTAATGCTAATACTTTTACATCTTTACCAGTTCCGTGAGGTAATGAAACCACACCTCTTACCATTTGATTTGCTTTACGGGGATCTACTCCTAAACGTACTGCTAAATCTATTGATGCGTCGAACTTAGTATTGGTAATTTCCTTTATTAATGCTGATGCTTCATCAACAGAATAAATTTTACCTTTTTCTATTTTCGCTAAAGCTTCTTTTTGCTTTTTTGTTAATCTTGCCATTTTCTAATGTCTTTAATAGATTAAGAAGGGAATTTCCCAGTTACAGTTATTCCCATCGATCTTGCTGTTCCAGCAACCATTTTCATAGCAGACCCAATAGTAAATGCGTTTAAATCTACCATTTTGTCTTCTGCGATGGTTTTAACCTGATCCCAAGATACTTTAGCTACTTTTTTTCGGTTTGGTTCTCCAGAACCTTTTTTTAATTTTGCCGCTTCTAATAATTGTACTGCAGCTGGAGGTGTTTTAATAACGAAGTCGAAGGACTTGTCTTTATAAACAGAAATAACCACAGGTAAAACCTTACCTGGCTTATCTTGGGTTCTAGCATTAAATTGCTTACAGAACTCCATAATGTTTACCCCAGCAGCACCTAGAGCGGGTCCAACCGGTGGCGACGGATTCGCTGCACCTCCCCTTACTTGTAGCTTAACTACTTTACCTAACTCTTTTGCCATTTTTTAAAATTTAATTTTGATAAGATTAGTTTTGGAAGCTCTAATACCTATCCTTTTTAGTGTAACAATTATTAAATCTTTTCAACTTGCATATAGCTCAACTCTAATGGTGTTTTTCTTCCGAAAATTTTAACCATGACTTCTAGCTTACGCTTTTCTTCATTTATATTTTCTATAGTACCGTCGAATCCATTAAATGGACCATCGATTACTTTTACTGTTTCTCCTTTTGTAAATGGAATAGCGACGTTTACATTTTCATCTACAGATAGTTCATCTACTTTACCTAACATTCTGTTTACTTCAGATTGTCTTAATGGCACAGGATCACCTCCTTTTGTTTCTCCTAAAAACCCGATAACGTTAGTTACAGATCTTATAATATGTGGCACTTCTCCGGTTAAATTTGCCTGAACCATAATGTATCCTGGGAAAAACACTTTTTCCTTTTGGATTTTTTTTCCATTACGGATTTGAATTACTTTTTCAGTAGGCACCAATACTTGCTCCACATAATCCTGTAAGCCTAAACGAGCAATTTCATTCTCAATATAGGTTTTGATTTTGTTTTCCTGACCACTTACAGCCCTAACAACGTACCATTTTTTCTCACTTACTTCAGACATAAAAATCTTGTTTTTAACCGTTAATATATTTAAAGTAAGTTGCTATAACCTTGCTAAAAACTGTATCTACTCCCCAAATTGCGAGAGAGAATATAATTGAAAACACAGCAACCAAAATTGTTAAACTTTGTGCTTCTGTCCATGTTGGCCATGACACATTATTTTTTAGCTCTTCAAAAGATTCTTTTACGTATGTTACAATTCCAGCCATTTAAATTTCTTTTTTATAGGATGTCCTATTTTTTAAACTTTTGAACAAATCGTTGTTCTATATTTTCTGCACGGATTGAGGGACTCGAACCCCCGACACCTGGTTTTGGAGACCAGTGCTCTACCAACTGAGCTAAACCCGTTTATGACCTTTACCACCAATTAAGGAAGTTCGAGTCCTTTGTTTTAGGGCCGACATTTGGTTTTGTCACGCCAAGGGCGTGATACCAACTGAGCTAAACCCGTTTATGACCTTTACCACCAATTAAGGAAGTTCGAGTCCTTTGTTTCAGGGCCGACATTTGGTTTTGTCACGCCAAGGGCGTGATACCAACTGAGCTAAACCCGTTTATGACCTTTACCACCAATTAAGGAAGTTCGAGTCCTTTGTTTTAGGGCCGACATTTGGTTTTGTCACGCCAAGGGCGTGATACCAACTGAGCTAAACCCGTATTTGAGTTATGCTCTACCTCCCGATAACTATCGGGATGAGCTAAACCCGTATAAGGAAAATGAAATAGTTCTAAATTAATCTTTCATTCTATATTTTCCCATCCTGTAAATTTACCGCTCAGTTTCTGAGCCCTGCCTGTGGCAGGCAAGCAAACCCGTAAATATGAAAATTCCAAAATTCAAATAGAAAATTCCAAAATTCCCAAACCCGTAAATATAAGTCAAAAGGCATCACGCATTTAAGCATGATACCTTAAGTCTATATTTATATTAAACTAGTGTTTTTTAGTCTAAAATCTCAGTTACCTGACCAGCACCTACTGTTCTACCACCTTCACGGATAGCGAAACGTAAGCCAATGTTCATTGCAATTGGTTGAATTAACTCAACAGTAATAGTTAAGTTATCTCCAGGCATAACCATTTCAACCCCACTAGGAAGCGCAATGTTTCCTGTTACGTCAGTTGTTCTAACGTAGAACTGTGGACGGTAGTTGTTATGGAATGGTGTGTGACGTCCACCTTCTTCTTTTTTCAAGATATAAACCTCAGCTTTAAATTTAGCGTGTGGTGTTACAGAACCTGGCTTAGTGATTACCATACCTCTAGAGATTTGAGATTTCTCAATACCTCTTAATAAGATACCAGCGTTATCACCAGCTTCTCCTCTATCTAATATTTGACGGAACATTTCAATTCCAGTAATTGTAGAAGTTAATTTCTCAGCTCCCATACCGATAATCTCAACAGGATCTCCTGTGTTTGCTACACCAGTCTCAATACGACCAGTTGCAACAGTACCACGACCTGTAATAGAGAATACATCTTCGATAGGCATTAAGAAAGGCTTATCCATATCACGAACAGGCTCTTCAATCCACTCATCAACAGCTTTCATTAATTCTAATACTGTATCTACCCATTTTTGTTCACCGTTAAGTGCACCTAAAGCAGAACCAGCAACTACAGGACCATTATCTCCATCGTACTCGTAGAAGTTTAATAAATCTCTAACTTCCATATCAACCAATTCGATCAACTCTTCGTCATCAACCATATCCACTTTATTCATGAATACAACCATACGAGGAATTCCTACTTGGCGACCTAATAAGATGTGCTCACGAGTTTGTGGCATAGGACCGTCAGTTGCAGCAACAACTAAAATAGCACCGTCCATTTGAGCAGCACCAGTAACCATGTTCTTTACGTAATCCGCGTGACCTGGACAGTCAACGTGAGCGTAGTGACGGTTTGCTGTTTGATATTCTACGTGTGAAGTATTAATTGTAATACCTCTTTCTTTTTCTTCTGGAGCGTTATCAATTTGATCAAAAGATCTTGCTTCTGAGAAACCTGCATCAGCTAATACTTTAGTAATAGCAGCAGTTAAAGTTGTTTTACCGTGATCTACGTGTCCAATTGTACCGATATTTAAGTGTGGTTTTGAACGATCGAAAGTTGCCTTTGCCATGTTTTTAAATAATTTTAATCTTAGTTATATAATAATATTAGTGTATTCTATTCAATTTTTTAATTTGAGCAAATAATCACGCTTTGGGCGTGATGACCTCCTCTTATTAGAGCCAATGACGAGAATTGAACTCGTGACCTCTTCCTTACCAAGGAAACGCTCTACCCCTGAGCTACACCGGCAATTTATTTACGATTGCCGATTCTTGATTTACGATTTATATTCGTACCATCGAAACTCGTAAATGGTATTAGAGTGGGAAATCACGCTTTTCGGCGTGACAACATTCACACTTTGAGCGGGAGACCAGGTTCGAACTGGCGACATTCAGCTTGGAAGGCTGACGCTCTACCAACTGAGCTACTCCCGCATTAATTTTGAATTCAAAAATTCAAAATTTAAAAGTGGGGAGAGCAGGATTCGAACCTGCGAAGGTGAAACCAACAGATTTACAGTCTGTCCTCGTTGGCCGCTTGAGTATCTCCCCAAATTATTCAAAATTCAAAATATAAAATTCAAAATTTCAAACGTTACTTTCAATATTTTTAAGAACATCTTCAAAATAGTGCTACTTCTCTACTTTGAGATTTCTGCTTTCACAGAAATTTAAGAGCCGATGGAGGGACTCGAACCCACGACCTGCTGATTACAAATCAGCTGCTCTAGCCAGCTGAGCTACATCGGCGTTTTTTACACTTTTTACACATAAAAAAAGCCCGTTATTTCTAACGGACTGCAAATGTAAATATTTATTTAGTTATTCAAAACATTTTTTTGATAAATTTATCATGAATATGCTCTTAATTTTTCTTTTCGCTTTTTTAACTGCCTTTCTAGAGATGAAACTGCTACATCTACTCCTTCTTCAAAGCTTTTACATTGTTTTTTTACTACAAAGCTATCTCCTGGCACACTTACCCTAGCTTCAAATATTTTATTCTCCTTGCCACTAGTATTTTCAACTTTTAAATATACGTCAGATTTTATGACCTTATCGTAAAACATATCTAACTTATCCATGCGCTTTTGAATAAAGTCAATTAATTTTTGATCTGCATTGAAATTTACGGATTGCGTGTTTACTTTCATACTAATTTGGTTTTAGGTTAGACAAAAATTCAAAAACACTATTTTTTACTTCTGGGGTGTGCTTTCAAATGTACTTTTTTAAGTTCGGCGATACTATTATGAGTATAAACCTGAGTTGCCGCTAAACTTGTATGACCAAGAAGCTCTTTAACAGCGTTTAAATCTGCTCCTTGATTCAGCAAATGAGTTGCAAAAGAATGTCTCAGTATATGCGGACTCTTTTTTACTTTAGAAGAAGCCTGACTAAAATAATCATTTATTATTCTGTAAACAAGCATTTCGTAAATTTTAACGCCTTTTTTTGTTAAAAATAAATGCTCGGAATCTTTAATCTCCTCTAAACTATTTCTCTTGTTTAAGTAATTTGCAAGCGTTTCCTTTACTGAATTTAATAACGGCACAATGCGCTCCTTATTCCGCTTCCCTAATACTTTAACTGTTTTATTGTTCAAGCTTATACTGGAGAGTTTTAGCTCTACAAGTTCAATACGACGGATTCCTGTGGAGTAAAACAACTCTATTATCAATTTGTTTCTATACCCTTCGAAAGAATTATCGAAATTAAGTTCGTCTAGTACAGTTCCTATTTCTTCTTCTGAAAATGGTATTTGAACTTTTTTACTCGTTTTTAAGGCTTTGTGTTTTGATAATGGGTTTTGAGTGATATCTCCAACTTTCAACAAAAACTTATAATAGGTATTTAATGAAGATGTTTTTCTATTGATGCTGCGGTTGGCTATTCCTGATTCTACTAAACTTACTATCCATGTTCTTATTTGAGCGTAATTTACATCTTTAATAGAGTCGGTCCCATATTGATTATTTATAAAGTCTTTAAGTGATTCTAAATCTGACAGATAGGCTTGCACCGTAAGTTTAGAGTAGTTTTTCTCTAAGAGTAGGTAATCTGTAAAGGATTGAAAAGGCATATTAAATTTTAAAAGATTAATATACGATGTTTTATTGGATTTGTTTTTTTGACACAGATTTCACGGATTTTCACGGATAACTTTAGAAGTATTTATTTTTTTAGTTTTAATAGGAATTTACTTTTTAAATTGTCACGCGGAGATTCGCGGAGTTTTCGCTGAGATGCTCAGAGAGTTTTGTATTCTACTATGTGAATTTATTTAGTTGTTTGATTATTCTTTGCTTTTCTTTCTTCTTGTTTACTTAACGGAAATACTGTTATGATTTTTGAGTAAAATAGCTAAACACCTCCCTTAACCCCTCCTTTTTACGAGGGAAACTGTTGCTTTTGAGTTTCCCCTCCTTGGAGTGAGTGCATCAGCAGCTCTTTAATAATATGATAAATCAAGCTATTAAAATTTCCTATACTCGTTTATTTGTGAATGTTTCACAAAAAAAATCCCGCTAGATACTGAAACAAGTTCAGCACATGAAGCGGGATTAAATTTATTTTTAAAAGATTAGATTCCTGCTTTCGCGGGAATGATAGTTAAAAGTTCATTTGATGCCTATCAAGGATTACTTTTAAACTTCTTCTGCATCTCTTAATGCTTGTATGTATTGTGCTTTTTGAACTTGTCTTCTTAAAGCAACTGAAGGTTTTGTAAATTGCTTACGCTCATTCAACTGATTTTTTACAGTTGTCTTTACAAACTTACGCTTGTAACGCTTTAACGCTCTATCTATATTTTCTCCTTCTTTAACTGGTATTATTAACATAGTGTCTTAACCTCCTCTCTTTTAGAATTTTTAGGCTGCAAATATAAAAAGTTATTTAGAGTTTGCAATTGTTTGGGTTGGTATTTTTTTTAGTGATTTTTTTCTGAAAAAGTTCTAAAGCTGAATTAAACCTTATTAGGTAACTAGGAAGCATTTAATTTAATCATTATACTTAAAAAAAACATAGCGCACCCAATGCTTAATATAATGTGGGTAAGCAAAAAGGCGATTGTTTTCCTTGACTAAAGTTTTACCGAAAAAAAATCTATCAAAAATCCTTTTTGAAAGCATTTGGAATTTTTTCAATAGATACCAAATCATTTGAAAATGATAACTCTTTAAGAATTGATATGTCTGATTTATTGATTAACATTGACCTAACGGTTTTTGAATTCCGAATATTTTGTTTCTGAATTCTAATACAAATATCCATAAAGTTATGAGTTTTGAATGAGTTAAAAAACTAAGGCTGAGATTGTATTTAGAAAAAGGCTAAAACTATACTGATATTTTTTTAGTTTTTTTGAAAAGCGATATTTAAATTTGACAGAAAAATTTGCTAAATTTGTTATACATGAGATATAAAACCCACAACACAATCTATAACTTTAAAAATTTTGTGTATAGTTAAAAAATACAATATAAATTTAATAACAGAATAAATGGAGAACGAATTTGATTTCGATAAAGTTAGATTTTCACATGCAAATAAGAGTATTTGTGTTCGAAAAGAAAGTGATTTAATTCCAGATATTATATTCTTAAGTAATCCAAGTACAAAAATATCTCCTAATCAAATATCTGCATTAAATTCCATAAGATACGGACTAGAAATAACTGAATTACGAGAATTAGCTAATTTAATAAAGAACAACTTAAAAAATGTGATGGAAGAGTATCCAGAACAACACGAAACAGATATTATGGTTAGCTTAAAAGGAAAATTACTAACAAAAAATAAACAAAAAATCAAAACTATAAATGAAAATAGAAAAATACAATCAAAAATTATTAGCTATTTTAGGAACAGTTGGTGTCATATTTTTAACAGTTGCTTTGATAGCATTTATTTCAATTACAATTATGGAGCATCATAGACTTAATGATTACGATACTGAAACTGGGATATTGTCGGATGAGAAAATTGAAAGGCTACAAAAAGAGAATAAACGAGAACAGGTAATTTCATACGAGACACCTAAGTTGGTAGATACGCTAAACTCAATATATATTGTTCCTGTTTCACATAAAACTCTAAATGAAAAAGAAGACATTAGTGGACTTCTAAACGCATATTCTTCTTCAGCTAATGATTTCAACAGAAATCTGGATAGTAGATATTCAGGTGGATTCTATGGTGCTTTTAATAATGTAATTATTTACAATCCCAAAGATGGTATAAACAAAAAATTATTTGACAAGAGAGTTAATTTTAATGATATAAAGACTGAATATTTTGACAAAGAAACTCTTTTATTGATAAAGGCTTCCGAAAAAGATACGTATAAAGATGGAGTTATAAATCTAAAGGATTTTAAATCATTATATATCTATTCATTTAGCCAAAATAAAATGGAAAAAGTCGGAATTGATGGAATGGATGTTTACAATTATAAGTTCATAAATAACAGTAAAGACTTGGTTATCAGATTCGGAGTTGACAAAAATAATGATGGACAATACGAAGAATATAATGAACCTACTTTAATCAAAAAATATAATTTTAAAACTGGGAAATGGCACTAACCCATAAAGTGTGTAAGTTTCAAAAACTCAGGATTGAATTCAATCCTGAGTTTTTTATTTTATTAACTTTAAATTTTACACACTTATGAAACCAGAAGATTTATTAAACGAAGAC